>JASHXR010000123.1 GCA_030043435.1 Microcaldota archaeon | reverse complement strand
CCGCCTGAGCTGCGTACGCCGAGATGCCTGCCATCGCGCTATGGTCAGACGACGCTGCCACGGCTGCCAGCGCGAGCGAGGCCGCGGCGAGCATCGCAGCAAGCACGAGCGCGACCAGCGCCTCTAGGCTCACCTGTGCCCTCACCTGCTGATCACCCATCTCCCATTCCCTTCGTAAGCCACGGTCAGGTTGGCGTACTCGCCGTCAGGGCAGAACGCAGAGCCGTTCACGACCACCAGGCTGGGGAGGTAGAACTGGCCGAACGCAGTGGTCATCCTGTTGCCCGTAATCGTGGAGTTGCACGCCCCGCTTGGCACATAGACATCGAACGTCCCATCCCCTTCCTCTATCCTCTCCGCGACGGTGCTCGTGAACGAGGAGAGGCCATACGCGCCAAGGGCGCTGCGTATCTCCCCAAGCCTCGATGCCACTACCGTCACTCCGAAGAGGAGGGCGAGGCCTGCCAGCGTGAAGTAGACCATCGCCTCGAACGAGATCTGCGCCCTCATCCAATCCGCCTAGACTATGTTGCCGGAGAGGCTACCAAGCTCCTGCGCTATCGCGTTGGTTATGCCTACGCTCGAGCCGTTCACGGTCACGCTGGCGGGCACCGACGACTTCAGCTTCACCATCATCACCAGCGCAAGCACGATGACGATGGACGCTGCCGCTATCATCATTATGTACTCCAGCGAG
Organism: Microcaldota archaeon; assembly: GCA_030043435.1. GTDB lineage: Archaea > Micrarchaeota > Micrarchaeia > Micrarchaeales > CABMGC01 > JAKAVK01. Next base: position 6,532 of record JASHXR010000123.1, on the reverse strand, counting down.
CCCTGGCCCTTCGCGCTCCTCGCGACCGTGAGCGCAGCCCGCGCCTCTATAGGCACGAACCCCACTGCCGCGCCTGCAGCTGCGCGCCACACGCTGCGCCTTCCAATGCCGCAGAGCTCTGCCGCTCCCAATCTATTCCATCCGCTCCTCCCAATCCGCTTTTCTCTTCCTATTCTCATGGTCTCATCCCATAGCGCAATCCAAGCACAGAGTAATGCGGTCAATCGCCGTCTCCGTCGATATCCTCATCTTCATCCCCCTCCTCGTCCTCGCCTCCGTAGTCCCAGTCCTCTTCCTCGTCTATCTCGCTGCCCATCCTCATCCCCATCCAAGCCTCATTCGTAGTCATAGCCATCACAGCACGTAGCCCATGTAAGCAGCAGAGGCGAGCAGCACCATCGCTGAGATAGAGAACGGGGTAAGGATCGAGGAGACCCTCTCCAGGGGCGTGCAGTGGGGCTTTGTGAAGAAGGAGTCTATCGCCAGCACTGCCAGTATATACGCGCCAATGGCTACGAGGAAGCCGTGCGCTATTGCAGGGGCGCCCAGCCCCAGCATCGACGTCGATGCGGTGAGGATGGTCGAGCTTATGCCTCCGAAGAGCGGCAGGAAGAAGGCGGCGCCGAGGTAGGTTATGTACTGCATCCCTCCGACCTTCGACCTTGCCCTGTTCCTCTTCCTGACCTCGCCGTCGAGGCGGCGCTCGAAACGCTCGAGCCCGTTCACGAGACTGGCTCCTGATGCGAGAGCAGCCGCGGCCATGCGCTCGAGCTCTGCCAGGCTCCGGTCTCCCGCTGAGCCGCGCGGCCCGGACGGTTCCGCGCCTAGCCTCTGCCTGGCGAGCATCCTCCGTATGCCTGCGGAGAAGGAGTAGCCTCTTGAGGCCGCACCGGAGAGCGCCCTTCCCAGCCCCTCCTTCCTCCTCCTGAGAAGCTCGCGTACGAAGAGGAGCACCTCCTCGTCTCCTGCCTCGGCCTTCTTGCTCAAGGCCGCGAGAAGGGCAGCCGCGGCCACGCACGGCGCCAGGGCTAACGGCGTGAGTCCGAGCCCGACCACGGCTACGAGGGTGCAGGCCTGCACAGCGCACAGCGCAAGCAGCTGCTTCTCAGTCAAGCGATCGCCTCCTCAATACCGCATTGCCGACCAGGTAGAGCAGCGGCAGTGCGAGCACCATGACAATGGAGAATGCGGCCAGGCTGGCCGGGCTCTGCGTGAGTATCGCCTCTCCGATGAACGCGAAGATGACGAATGACGGGAGGATGGTCGAGACGAACATGTTGACTGTAGCGTACCTCTGCATCGAGAGCTCTGCGCTCGCCGCCCTCTCCTCGGCCAGTGCCTCGTGCGCTCCTAGTATCCTCATTATGCAGTTGTAGTCGTCGCCATGGTCGGAGTAGTAGAGCTCGCAGAGCAGCCCTGCCCAGGCGCTGCCTCCCGAGGCGCGCAGCGCATCGCCGAACGGCTCCCCCATCCTCATCCTCCTTGACGCCTCGCCGAAGATCCTGCCCGCGTCGCCTCCTGCGGTAGCTCCGACCATCGCCACTGTCCCTTGCAGCGGCTCGTCCCTGGCCTTGCGATAGACTATGGAGTAGAGGCAGTCGAGGAGGCGCCTCTCTAGCGCCCTCCTCCTCTCCGCTGCTGCCGCAGCCGAGAGCAGCAGCACCGAGGCAGAGGCGACGGGCAGCGCCAGCAGGGCGTACTCGAGCGCGCCTGTGACAGCGCCACCGTTCATATAGGAGAGGACAAGTCCAGCAGCCGCCGAGAGGGCCAGAGCTGCCGCTACCTCGCGCCTTGCAGCTCCCCTCTCCTTGTCCTTCGCATACCCTGCTCTCTGGCCAGCGCCTCTGCGGCTCCACGAATGCATTAACCCACTCCTCTGCTGCGGTACTCTGCAGCGAGTTCGCACAGGCTAGGCAGAGGCCTCCTCCTGGCTATGGAGTCGCGCAGGTATCCTGACCTCTCCTCAAGCTCCCTCGCCGCCCTTCTCGCCGAGACACCCCTCCTCGCGCAGAAGCGCTCGATCGCCTTGGAGGTATGCAGCGCCTTGCCTGCGAGGGCGCCAGAGCCTACGAGCCTTGAGACGCTGACAGCCTCTCCTCCCCCTATCTCCGTTCCCTCGAGCGCCTCTGCGCGGCTCAGCCACCTGTACTCGTACACGCTCTCTATGCGCCTCCTGCTCGGCCCTGTCTGGAGCATGTGCAGCGAGAGGTCGAGCATGCTTATGCTCCTTGCCTCGATCTCCATCGGGCTGGACATCAGGCGCTTTATCACACCAAGCGGGTCGTCATTGCTGTGCATCGTCGTTATGAACGGCACGCCTACGTTGGAGCCTGAGAAGACGTCGCGAGCCTCTGTCCCGCGTATCTCGCCTACGACTATCCTGTCAGGCCTGAGGCGCAGCGCGTTTATCACCTGCTCCCTTATCGTTACGTTGTACCTCTCGCCGTAGAGCGAGATCACGTTCGCGAACGAGTCGCTGAATCTGAGCTCGTGCACGTCCTCCTCGACGGTGACGACCTTCTCGCCCATCGGTATGAAGCCTGCGACTGCGCCTAGCATCGTCGTCTTGCCGCTCGCCGGCGCCCCCGCTATCACGAGGTTGAGGCCCGCATCTATCGCGAGCCAGAGATACGCCAGCGTGTCGGTGTCTACTGCAGCCTCGCGGACAAGGAAGTCTATACCCACGTTCTTCTCCCCTCCGACCCTTATCGATGCCGCTGCGCCGCTCAGCGCATACGGGCGTATCTGCGCGTGTATCCTAGCGTCTCCCACCTGCACGTCTATGATAGGGGAGTCCTCGGAGAGCTCCTTCTCGCTCGCAGCTGCGAGCCTGTTCACGTTCTGCCTGAACGCCGACTGGTCGGCGAAGCGGAGGTTCGTGGCGCACCTGCCATACCTGGAGGTGTACACGCTTATGGGCAGCGCCGGCGAGTTCACCTCTATCTCCTCTATGTTCCCTTTGTCCTCGAGAAGGATGGAGAACGGCCCGTACCCGACTGTGTCATGGGCGACGAAGTAGGAAAGGTAGTTGGCCCTCTCGGGATCTACCCTCCTCAGCAGCTCCTCCCTCGCCATCACGCGCGCCTCTCCGAGCATGCCTGTGGTTATCTCTACGGCGCGCGCCGAGAGCGCAGCAACGACAGCCGACTTCGCCGTGCAGAGCACCTCTGTCTCAGATCTCGTTATCATGGAGGGATATCCGACGCAGTACGTATAGGCTCCGCCAGTCCTCACCACCGAGGCGTTTATGCCCTCGCCAGCCTCGCCTACTATCTCCCCGCCGCGCGCATCGAGCACCGCGAAGCTCATCCTGCACGTCTGGGGCTCAGCAGGTACGGCTCCTTCTCTCCCTCCCCGGCCCTGCATGCGCCTGGCTGCCGCACTCCGCAGGCGCATCCCTATCCCAGTCCAGTCGCTGACCACTTCCACTCCTCCATCCTACAATTTACTTGCCATCCATTTTCTTTACTCACATATATAAACTTATACCTAAATATAAGACAAAAAGATATATATACCTTTCTTACGGATATGCTAATCAGATAAAAGAAATATACCGCGCTTTAGGCTGCGGAAGCCGCATAAAGCGGCACATGCCTGGCGGTATATACTGGAATCGGCTGGGATTAGGTGCGTATATGACTAGATTGGAGAAGGACCAGGACGAGATCTGGCTTCTGCGGAAGCTGTTCAGCAGGCCTAACTATGCCGTGCTCAAGCTGCTCATGGTGAAGGCCCCGAGGACGACAAGGGAGCTCTATACGATACTCGGCAAGAGCCTCACCAGGAAGACCCTTATAATAACGCTCAGGAACCTCTCCATGAACCTGAATATACTCCAGCCGACGCACATAAGGACGGAGCGCGGCTACGACCTCGGCTACAACATAAACCCGAAGCTCAAGGAGATAGTCAAGGCGATGGAGCGGTTCGAGAAGACTGTAGAGGGCATAACGAGCCAGAAGTAGGGGTACTTCAGCACCTGCCCTCAGGACCCTCTGCCACAGACCATCAGGAGCCGACCTTCGGCAGCGAGATCCTTCCCTCCTTTATCGTGTTGAGTATTATCTCCATCACCATCTCGTCGTACGGCACCTTCGAGAGGTCCTCCCTGACGAATCGGTTGAGCTCCTCCATGTCACGGTGCGAGGTCTTGATTATATAGCTCCACCTGCCTATCGGCTCGTAGATAGCCTCTATGGTCTTCAGCTCCGCAAGCCTGTTGGAGAGCCTTGCCTTCTCCTCAGGCGTTATCCCCTTCGGAAGCTTGACGTAGATGAGCGCCTGGAAGGTCTTGCCGATGAGCCGCGAGTCTATCCTCGTGGTATGCCCTATTATCACGCCCTCCCTCTTGAGCCCCTCTATCCTCCTGTAGACTGTGGCGTTCGTCGTGCCTATCTCCTTCGCCATCTCCGAGAGCTTTGGGGTGAGCATCGCCGAGTTCTGCAGCAGCTCCAGTATCTTTATGTCAAGCGTGTCAAGCTTCACGTCCATACCTTTTTTAATGCTATCGCCCAGATTAATATGGGCAGTCAAGGTATTTAATACGCAGCGGGCACGCCCATGCGTATGTCTGCCGCACTTAGATTGATAAAATGGCAGATCAGCTCCCTGTTACAGAGAGGCAGTATAGGCTCGTGGAGAAGATAGACGAGACGCCAGAGGTGCTTACGATAAGGCTTGCGCCTTCAGACGGAGCTACTATGCGGTTCGACCCTGGGATGTTCATAATGACCTCGGGCCTCGACGGCTCTCAGAAGAGGTACGTCTCGCGCTCCTTCTCCATAGCATCCGATCCCTCATCGCCTGTCATAGAGCTCTACATAGTCAAGAGGTCGCATGTCGGCACGGCTATAGAGCACACCTCTCACTTCGTCGATTCCGCGGTGGGCGACCTCTATTACGTGAAGGGGCCGTACGGGCAGTTCAGGTTCGACCCTAGGGAGAACGCGAAGGTGCTCTTCATCGCAGGAGGCACCGGCCTCGCCCCGTTCGTCTCGATGCTCAGGCACATCAAGGTCCTGAACTCCGGCAACGACATCGACTTGATATACAGCATAAAGTATCCGACTGAGATAATCAGGAAGCAGGAGCTCGAGGCCTATGCGACGGGGCTGGGCCTGAAGACTACCATAACCGTTACGAGGCCGCAGCCGGGAGACGGCTGGACCGGAGAGACCGGCCACGTGGACGCCAATCTGATAGGCAGGCACTCCGCCGACGTCGCCGAGAGGACGTGCTATATCTGCGGCCCGCCTGCGTTCGTCAAGGCCGTGAAGGATGCGCTCGTCTCCCTCGGCGTCAAGCCGGAGAAGATCTCTGCAGACGTATGGGACACGGGCTCATAGCTCCAGGAGCCTGATTCCGATGCGCCAGTGCCATGATGCCACAACCCTTAAATATCTCCGATGACGGGATAATGGCATGATCCACGACGCCATACTCTACAACAGGCTTGATGGAGGGAAGGTAGAGTGCATCGCCTGCGCAAGGCGCTGCAGGATACCGCAGGGCTCTCATGGCTTCTGCTTCGTAAGGCGCAACGAGGGCGGCATGCTGAAGCTCGCGACCTACGGCACAGTAAACGCCCTCCAGGTCGACCCTATAGAGAAGAAGCCGTTCAACCACTTCATGCCCGGAAGCTATGTCCTCGGCCTCGGCACGTCGTCATGCAACTGGGGCTGCCAGTTCTGCCAGAACCACAACATCTCGAAGGAGAGGGAGATAACCGGGATGGAGATGGGCCCAGAGGAGATAGTCGAGACTGCGATAAGGGAACGGACGGAAGGCATCGCCTTCACCTACAACGAGCCCACGATCTTCATCGAGTATGCGCTTGACGTAGCCAAGCTCGCGCACAGGAAAGGGCTCTATACCGCGTTTGTGACCAACGGGTATATGACGCCTGAGGCCGTGGCCGAGATGAAAGGCCTGGTCGACGCGACAGTGGTGGACTTCAAGGGCAGCGGAGAGCAGAAGTTCTCGAACAGGTACGAGACCGTGCAGTCGAGCGAGCCTATAAAGGAGGCGCTGCTCGCTCTCAAGGCTGCGAGGATACACGTGGAGCTGACGGACCTTATAGTACCAAGAGCTGGGGAGTCGCTCGAGGCCTGCGACTCGCTCACGAGGTGGGTCTCCGAGGCTATGGGCCCCGACACTCCGCTGCAGTTCACTGCCTTCCATCCGGACTACAAGATGCTGGATTATCCCCGGACGCGGTACGCCGAGCTGAAGGCGCACTACGACGTCGCGAGGAGGAACGGGCTGCGTTACGTCTACATAGGCAACGTCCCGGGAAACCGGTACGAGAATACATACTGTCCCGGATGCGGAGTGGCCGTGATAGAGAGGAGCAACCTCTACCTCACCAGATGGCTACTCGACAGGGAGAACAGGTGCAAGGGCTGCAGGCACAAGATACCTGTAGTCGGACCAGCTGCAAGGGAGATAAGCTACAGGGGCATAGAGTCGCTTTATTGACCCGCGTCCCTATCAGCCAGAGGCTGTCGGCGCATATCTTATATAATGGTGC
>JASHXR010000122.1 GCA_030043435.1 Microcaldota archaeon | reverse complement strand
ATCAGGTTGTACGCGCCGCGCACCTTGTACGACCTGACTACTTGGAGGTCCTCCCTCTTCAGGTAGACGCTGGCGTCGAACTGCGCCGAGAGCCTCTCGGAGTACCAGAGCGGAGTGACCGAGACGACGCCTTCAAGGCGCGACGCGGCCTTGTCTATGCTCTCTGCGCTTACCAGGTCCATCTCAATCGACCTCGGCGATGCACGATATCTCGACGCGCGCGCCCTTCGGCAGGGCTGCCACGGCACCCACCATGCGCGCTGGCTTCCTGATGCCCTCGAAGTATTTTGAGTATATGAGGTTGAACTGCCCATAATGGTCGATGTTGGAGAGGAAGACCTCGACGCGCACGGCCCTGGACAGTGAGGTGCCTGCAGCAGCGAGCACGGCCTTCAGGTTCTCCATTGCCTGCCTCGCCTCGGGCTCGATTCCGCCTGCCACCAGCTCCCCCGTCGCCGGGTCTATGCCCAGCTGCCCGGAGCAGAAGACGTGGCTGCCAGAGCGCACGTACTGAGAGTACGGGCCTACAGGGGCAGGCGGGGCGCTGGTGCCTGCACTTGCTACATTGTCGTCCATTCCAACACCATCGTCGCAGCGCGCATAGTCAAATGTCCTTCACAGCTCCTTGGTCTCCGCGTCGACCGCCTTCCCGTCATACTCGAGCACGGCCTTCTTCACTGCCCTGAGGGAGAGCGTCGCGCAGTGCATCCTGACAGGACCTGGATTGATGCTTATCAGCTTCAGCACATCGGCTCTGGACATCCTCTCGATTTCTGCGAGGCCCATGCCCTTCAGCTTCTGCGTGAGCATTGACGCGGTGCCCATGGAGATTACGCACCCGCTGCCCTCGAACTTGACGTCGCTGACCGTGCCGTTGTCTATCTGGAGGTAGATGTCTATCTTGTCGCCGCATGAGATGTTCTCTTCGTGCCTCTTGGCGCTGGGCGACGCCATGGCGCCCTTGTTCTCCGGGTGCTCGTAATTGCGAATCAGCTCTTCCGCGTATATGTCCAGCTCCATACAGACCCACCTCATCCTGCGGCAAACGGCAATTTGAATACGAAGATCAATATCCCGCTGGCCAGCGCCAGGGCGCCGAGCGCTATTATCAGGTACACTATCTTCGACTTCTGGGCCACCTTCAGCAGGAAGTCGATAAGCAGGAGGCTTATCACCGTAGCTACGACGATAGCGACTGCAAGCCCTGCCGCGCCTATGTCTGCGAAGCCTACCGCGACCTCGGCATGGCTGAAGATGAGGGTCACGAAGACTGCGGCAGCAGTGGCGAAGATGCCGACAAGGAAGGAGAGCCTGAACGCCTCCTTCGCCTCCACGTTGAGCACCAGCATCGTGCTGGTCGTGGCGCCTGACCTTGACACCCCGGGCAGCGCGGCGAGTCCCTGTGCTATGCCGACGAACACGTACTCCCTTATGCTCAGGCTGTCGAGAGTCCTCCTCTTCCTGTCATTTGCGTACCTCGACCTCGAGTACCAGACCACTGCTGCGTCTGCGAAGAGCACCAATCCCAGTATTATCATCGGCAGGCCGATGTTGTAGCCGCCTGCGAGCGTATCCACGTAGACGTAGAGCGGCACGGCCACGATCCCTGTCACTATAGTCGCTATGACTACGTACTTGAAGAGCACCCACTCGCTCTTTGTGCCCCTTCCGAGGAGCGCGCGGATGAGCGCCAGCACCTCCTTCCTGAAGTAGATCACTGCTGCGAGTACGGTGCCTATCTCCATGAAGAGGCCGAACGCGTATGCCTGCTGGAAGTTCAGGTGCAGCAGATACTCTGAGACGAGTATTATCTGCGTCTTGCTGCTTACCGGGAGCCACTCGGTGATTCCCTGCACTATCCCAAGCACTACAGAGACGAGTAGATGGTATAGACTGATCATGTTAAGCCCAATGGACTTGCACGCGCGCGCGGATGTCTCGTACGCCGGCGTTTGTGCCTGTCGTGTCTTTGTTTAGCATAGCACTTTTATATAGCGCGGCGCAGTTTATATTTCATGCGGTACATGATTGTAGATACCAGCTCGATCCTCTTCGGGCTCTCGAACCGTAAGGACGTCTTCGGCGCCGTCGCTGACGATGCAGCGCGCCTGCCGCTCATCTCTGAAGGCGTGGTCAGGGAGCTGAGGCTGATAGAGAGGCGCAAAGGCAGGAACTCAGGGTATGCGGCCGCTGCGCTGTCCCTCATCGGGGCTGCAAGGGTCGAGATAGCGAAGGACTCGTCTCCGGTAGACGAATGGATAGAGAGTGAGGCGAGAAAGAGGGGATGCCAGGTCTGCACCAACGACTCGGCGCTGAAGAGGAAGCTGAAGAGGGCGGGGATAACGGCCTTCCGCATGACCAGGTCTGGGTCGCTGAGGTAGGCGCGCATTGGCAGCATACGATGTGGTATTATATACATCTGTCGCATATCACATCTCTAGCTCGGTGGCGCACACTATGACGGAGCGCGTTAGGCCATGACCGTGGCGCGTTTTCACGATGTGCCTATCCAAGCTATCCGGAGGCGGTTCTGGAGGGGATCCTA
>JASHXR010000121.1 GCA_030043435.1 Microcaldota archaeon | reverse complement strand
CGAGGCCGAGTACCGCGCCGACGGCATCGGCCTTTGCCTTCCCTCCAATTGAGACGTTGGAGCCTGCGAACCTCCTGAGCGCGCCGATGGCAGACTGAAGCTCCTGGAGCGCCAGGGGCGTGTTGAGGTCGCTGTTCATCGCAGCCGAGAACCCCTCTTCTAGACGCCTTGCAGTAGTGCCAACCGCGCCTGCTTCCGTGTCCTCGGCCTCATCCTTCCCTGCCTCGGCCATGTTGTAGAAGATGCCGAAGGCTGCGTGCATCTGCCTCAGCCTCCGCTCCGCAGCCTCCATCACCGCCTCGGTGTAGTCTATCTCCTTCCTGTAGTGCGTCGAGCAGACGAGCAGCCAGAGCGCCTCGGCGCTGTGCCTCTTCAGCAGGTCGCGCACAGTTATGAAGTTGCCCAGGCTCTTTGACATCTTCTCGCCGTCCACGGTGAGCACCCCGGAGTGCATCCAGTACTTGACGAGCGGGCGCTTCCCGAACGCGGCCTCGGCCTGGGCTATCTCGTTTGTATGGTGCGGGAAGATCAGCTCAGCCGCGCCGCCGTGCAGGTCGTACTGCGGCCCGAAGAGGCTGTGCGTTATCGCAGTGTCCTCTATGTGCCATCCGGGTCTCCCGTCCAGCGTGATCCTCTCCCCCCCCTCCATGACCTCGATCCTCCACGAGGGCTCACCCTCCTTGGCTGCCTTCCAGAGCGCGAAGTCGTATGTGTTCCTCTTCCCCTCCCTCGGCTCTATCCTGTGCCTTGCAAGCTCGTCGAGCCTCACCCTCGAGAGCTGGGTATACTCGGGGAAGCGCGCCACGTCGTAGTAGACGTCGCCTCCGAGACGGTAGGCATAGCCGTTGCTGAGCAGCGCGCCTATCTGCTCCCCTATCTCGGCTATGAAGTCGTGCGACCTTGGGTACTCGTCGACGTCCTGCCTCACGCCTATGGCGTCCATGTCCTCAAGGAAGCGCCTCTCGTAGCGCCTCGCAAGCTCCCTCGGCTCCTCGCCCCTCTCCGCTGCCCTGGCTATTATCTTGTCGTCTATGTCGGTTATGTTCTGCGCGTACCTGACCACGTAGCCTAGGTGCCTGAGCCACCTCGCCGCGACGCTGAAGTTTATGTATGTCTTCGCGTGCCCAAGGTGTGCGTCGTCGTAGACGGTGTTGCCGCAGACGAACATCTCGACCTTGCCGCGCGCCCTCTCCTCGAACCTCTCGACGCTCCTCGACATGGTATTGTATATCATGAACCCCGGGCCGCCTGCGCTCCCTTCGGGCGCTGTGCGCGCCTCGCCTTGTCGCATCCTCCACTACCTCAATACGGCCATGACGTCCAGGTACCTCCCAACTTCCCGACTCAGCTAGACGAGAGCGTGCTGTTCACGAGTATGCCCGGCGTCTCTACATATGCCTTGCCCATGTAGAAGTCCCCTACCGCTATGTACTTGTTGAGCGTGGGCTGCCTCTCGCTCACCACGCCTGCCACAACCTTCACGCTGATGGTCTTGCAGAGGAGCGCGACGACGGGTATGGACGCGTTCTCAAATGTGGACGCGTTGGCGACGTTAAGCGTGTTGTAGTGGTCGACCAGGAACGGCGTGCCGTTCTCCAGTATCTCCACGTAGAGGGTGGCCTCCTGCGGCGAGATGATCTTGAAGTTGAGGTACGGCTCAGTCACCTCAAAACTGTCCGATGTGAGGTTCCCTATCGAGACGGTGGTGCCGCCTGTGTACGTCGTCGCGAAGAAGGTGCCGTTGTATCCCGTCCACGGGCTCCCGTAGTACAGGCCGTTCGAGTTGTCATGTATGATATTCGACGGTGCGGCACCGAAGCCTACGCCTGTAGTGTTCCATCCGGCGAAGGTCCCGGTGCTGAAGTTACCGTTGTATATCGCCACTGTAGCATTCTGGGAGAAGCAGTCTGCAGGCAATGCGCTGGTCGTATAGTTTGCCGATGCTGTGGTCACCGTCTGGTTGGGGGTCTGGTTCGCCGCAGTCGTCGTTCCATGCGCGGTCGTCTGGATTGGCGTAGGTATCCTGGAGAAGAGCGCGCTGTTAAGTATCGTGTAGATCGCTATGACCGCGACGACCACCAGCACTACTACCGCAACGTATGCCAAGACGCTTCTAGCCATTCCATCACGCCTGACATACTGTATATAAGGAAGGAATATAAATACATACAGCATAATCAAATCAGTACGCGGCGACAAGAGCCTTCGCTGGCCTGAGTAGCGCACAGGCGGGTGCGCAGCGCCGCAGGTCGCAGTCGCCTGCGCAGTCATAATGGTGTTAATCTGGGAAGCATACCTAGGAAGTGGAAGAAGAAGGGAAGGATGCGCTGGAAGTGGGTCAAGAAGAGGAGAAGGAGGATAAAGAGGGCGCAGAAGAGGAGGGTCGGAGAGCTCTGAGCATGGGCGATCTTGCCTGGCCCCTACCTGCATCTCCACAACCGCGCTCCGTATGCCAAGCACCGCAACCGCACCGGTAATATAAGAGGAGAGGCGCTGCCATGACTGAATACAAGATAAAGGACATCAAGCTGGCCGAGGAGGGGAAGCGCCAGCTAGAGTGGGCGGAGATGCACATGCCAGTGCTCATGGCAGTCAGGAAGGAGCTCGCTGCCTCTAAGCCGCTGAAAGGCATCAGGGTAGCGATGATGCTCCACATAACCAAGGAGACTGGCGTTCTCGTCAGGGCGATAAAGGACGCAGGTGCAGACATAGCCCTCGTAGCAGGGAATCCGCTCTCCACGCAGGACGACATAGCGGCAGCGCTAGCTGCCGAGTCCATACGGGTCTATGCATGGAGGGGCCAGGACGGCGACGCGTACCACGAGAACATGAAGACAGCGCTGAAGCTGGACCCAGAGATAATAATGGACGACGGCGCAGACATGCACGCGATGGTCCACCAGGACTACCCGAAGATGAAGGTGATAGGCGGCACCGAGGAGACCACTACGGGCATAGTGCGCCTCAAGGCGATGGAGGAGGAGAAGGTGCTCAGGTATCCCGTGATGGCTGTGAACAACGCCTACACGAAGTACCTCTTCGACAACAGGTACGGCAGCGGCCAGAGCGGCCTCGACGGCATAATACGCGCAACGAACATCATGGTGAGCGGCAAGGTAGGAGTAGTGGCCGGCTACGGATGGGTCGGCAGGGGCATCGCGATGAGGCTGCACGGCCTCGGCGCCAGGGTCATCGTCACAGAGGTAAATCCATTCAAGTCGCTCGAGGCCGTCATGGACGGGTTCGAGGTCCAGAAGATGTCCGACGCGGCGAGGAAGGGGGACATCTTCGTCACTGCTACAGGAGACATAAACGTGATAACTTACGAGCACATGCAGGCTATGAAGGATGGCGCCATACTCGCGAATATAGGCCACTTCGATGTCGAGATAGACGTGAGGACGCTGAAGAAGAAGGCGAAGGCGTCGCGGGAGCTGAGGCGCCAGCTGAACGAGTACACGCTCCCAGGCGGGAAGCGCATCTACCTCCTCTCCGACGGCAGGCTGGTGAACCTCGGCGCTGCCGAGGGCCACCCCAGCGAGGTCATGGACCTGAGCTTCGCGAACCAGGCGCTCGGCGCGGTCCACATCGCCAAGAACAGGGGCAGGCTGGAGCCCCGCGTGCTCGAGATACCTCCCGAGACTGATGAGAGGATAGCGAGGATGAAGCTCCAGGCCATGTCCATAGGAATAGACGAGCTCACGAAGGAGCAGAAGGCGTACATGGGCCAGTGGAGGTACGGCACGTAGCCCTCGTCTTCTCGCAGGCAGTGCGTCTCCTCAGAGGAGAGGGTAAGCTGAGGAAGCGCTGCGTTACTGAATTACTGACGACCCGCATTGTCAGCTATCTTGGTCCTCGTGCTTGGCCTTTGTAATCAGGGCTGGCATTCCACTCATGGTCTTGCCATCGCTGAGCATGAGGACAACACCAGACTCCTTCCCTTTCTACGGCGCGCTGGCTGCGCCTGTCACTCCCTGTCCAAAAGGTCGACCATGCCGTACGCGCCGCCCACCACCGAGGCCACGAATCCGAATATCACGATTATGGAGAGGAACTCGCTGCCTGCGGCGAGCCCTATCCACGCGAGCCCGGCCAGTACCGCCACCGCGAGCCCGTACCTGTGCGCCAATATCGACCTGGTGTGCATCAGGTTGGAGAACGAGACGATGAAGAGGAGGACCGTGCCTACTATGGCTGCGCTATAGAAGAACGGGAACCATATGGATGCAGAGCCGAGGCCGAGAAGGCCTGGCTGCGGCGCATGTCCGCTGAACGAGGCCACGGTGAAGATTGCGGCGATTATGTAGACGAAGCTGCCTATGAGCTCAAGGACATACGCGAGCTTGTTTACGGCAGACCTGTGCTGTGCCCCTCTCTCCTCCCTTCCCTTTGGCATATACGACCCAGACCTAATGCACGCTGCCAATTAAAAAGCTTTGCGACCCTTGGCATTGACTTGGGTTTACCGCTGCCCATGCCCTATGCGTGGCTGTCGATGCGCAGGCTCTCAGGCCTTGAGCTCGCCGCTCCTTATCTTCGCTATAGCCTCCCTCGCATCCATCGACTCGCACGTGATGTTCATGGACTTGCATGTGCCGAGAACCTGCAGCAGCCTCGACCGCGCGTCGCCGTAGAGCGAGGACTGCTTCGCCTCCGCTACCTTCCTCGCCTGCTCAATGGTTATGTTGCCTGCGACAGCCTCCTTGGACCCTGCCCCCTTCTGCAGCCCCAGCTCCTTCAGTATGAGCGCGCTAGTCGGCGGCGCCCCTACCTCTATCCTGAAGGACTTCGTCGCAGTGTCGACTATCACCTTGACAGGCACCTTGATGCCGTCGAACGCTGCCGTCTTCGCGTTAATCTCGCCTATTATGCTCGTGACGTTGACCCCGAGCGGCCCCAGCGCCGGCCCGAACGGCGCCCCTCCCGTCGCCTTCCCTCCCTCTATCAGTCCGTTTATCACTACCTCTGCCATAGCTACACCTGCTCTGCCTTCTCAATGACGCGCGCCATGTTTGACCTCGTGGTCACTGGTATCGGCACCGCCACGTCCATAAGCTCTACAGTGATCTCCTCCTTCGACTGGTCAGTCTTTATTACCTTGGCCTTGTAGCCCTTGAACGGGCCGGAGAGGAACTCTACGACGTCGCT
>JASHXR010000120.1 GCA_030043435.1 Microcaldota archaeon | reverse complement strand
TGCAAACAGGCTTACTGGAAAGGCGATCATAAGCGCGGATATAACAGACGCAGACCTTGTGGGTGTGGACCTCGAGGCTGCGGCTGGACAGATAGTCGCGCGCTTCGAGGGCAAAGGGGTCGGCCTCCTTGACCTTGCTACCCTCAGGGAGGTAGCCAGCAGGCGCGCGACGGAGAAGGCTCCACTGCAGATAGAGGTGGTGCAGCCATCGTCATTCAAGCCCGTGGCCAGGGAGGTGGAGGGGGAGTATAGCGTAAGGAACGTTGACCCGGGAGAGGCCTCTTCAAGCGTCGCCTCGTTCACAGAATGCTTCAACGACAGGTTCAGGAGGATGAGGGAGATGTTCGGGGGCGCGAGGACCGGCGGCTTGGGGAACATGCTGAATAGCATAGGGAGCGTGGGCCAGTACACCTCAGGCAGGGAGGTGAGCATAGCCGGAATGGTCTATGACAAGAGGGTGACGAGGAACGGGCACATGCTCCTAACCCTTGAAGACGAGAGCGGCTCTGCCAAGGTGCTCTTCATTAAGCCGTCTAAGGAAAGGGCCAGCGCTGACCCGGGCCTCTTCGAGTCGTCGAAGAGGATAATCACGGACGAGGTGATAGCGGTGCGCGGGAGGATCTCGGGCCCTTTCATAATAGCCAACTCGATCCTCTGGCCCGACGTGCCGATACGCGCGAGGAACCGTACCGAGGAAGATACGGCGATAGCGTTCATCTCCGACATACACGTTGGCTCCAAGCTCTTCCTCGAGAAGCAGTTCGCCAGGTTCCTCTCGTGGCTCAACGGCGACGTGGAGAAGGAGAGGGGGCTGGCCGGCAAGGTCAAGTACATAGTGGCGAGCGGCGACCTTGTCGACGGTATAGGCGTCTATCCGAACCAGGAGAGGGAGCTTGCGATAACCGACATATACGAGCAGTACTCGGTGCTGCTGGACCTCCTCTCCGCTGTGCCAGATTATATCCATGTCTTCCTCCTGCCAGGCAACCATGATGCGGTAAGACGGGCAGAGCCGCAGCCGGCTCTGAGCGAGAAGCTCATCGGAGGCCACAGGCGCGGCAACATACACCTGGTCTCTGATCCGGGATACCTCAACCTGGGAGGGATAAAGGTGCTGGGCTACCACGGGACCTCGCTCGACTCGGTGATACAGGGTATCAGCACATGCAGCTACAGCAGGCCCGAGACCGCGATGGAGGAGTTGCTGAAGAGAAGGCACCTCTCCCCTATCTACGGCGACAATCCCATAGTACCGGGCAAGAGGGATGCGATGGTTATCGACGAGGTGCCCGACATACTCCACATGGGGCACGTCCACAGGAACGGCTACTCCGAGTACCACGGCACGCTGATAGTCAACAGCGGGACGTGGCAGGCGAGGACGGCGTACCAGGTGAAGCTGGGCCACCTCCCTACCCCGGCAGTGCTCCCTGTGTACGAGACCAAGGGAATGACGCTCTCGACCGTGGACTTCAACAGCGGCGCATGAACGGAAATGCATAGGGAATGATGATATGGATAAGAATGAGAGGGACGCAAGATGGCAGGTGGTTCGTTGAGGCTGCAGAGCGCTCTCGAGTACATAACTACGTATTCGTGGGCCATCCTTATGGTAGCGGTGGTGTTGGGCGTACTCTACTTCATAGGCGCGTTCAACCCCTATACATACGTGTCAAAGACGCAGCCGGGCTCATGCTTCGTCGACAGGCCGAACGGTCCAGGCACAAACCAGTTTGTCTCGCTGGAGGGCACATGCCTGAATGAGGAACCCGAGTACGTGATGCAGTTCAACGGCCAGAACGCGTACGTAAGCTTGGGCAACAGCGTGGTCCTCAGCCCCGAGGCAGGGTCCAAGGGGCAGATGACGCTGTGCATATGGTATGACGTGCTCTCGACGACTAACTACCACGGTTTCCTGCTCAAGGGGGAGAACGCGCCGAGCAATGGCAACCTATGGGAGTACGCGATAGGGCAGGGGAGCTCGCAGGACTACACCGTCTGGGCCTCCGGCGGCGCTAACATCGCCTCGTATTCAGCTGCTACGCCCACGGCGAACAAGTGGTATTTCGCGTGTTTCACTTTCAGCGAGCCAAACTCACAGTCGTATGCGTATATCGACGGAACGCAGTATGCCGCAACATGGTCCGGAGGCACTGCCTCTCAGGGCACCGGCAATGTCGTGCTGGGAGCCGGAGAGAACGGTTATTCTGATGTCGAACTAGCTAACCTGCAGCTCTACAACACCTCCCTCGACGCGAATGAGGTGACCCTGCTCTACGACGAGGGGATAGGCGGTGACCCGGTGCAGCTGCCCTACCTCGTGGGATGGTGGCCGCTGAACGGCAACGCTGACGACTACTCGGGCAATGGGAACAACGGCAATGCAAACAGCGTCAAGTACACGAGCGGATGGGCGAGCGCGTACACTGCGCCGTAGGTGGTAGGGTGGAGGTAGACGAGTACTTTAAGAGCCTCTCCGACTGCTTCTCGCAGGCATACGATGTAGCGACCAAGGCCCGCGGAGAGGGCTTAGACCCAAAGGAGTCGATAGAGATAAAACCAGCACCTGACCTGGCATCGAGGGTAGAGGGACTGACGGGGATAGAGGGCATCTCCGGCATGATAAGGAGGAATACCTCCGGGAGGTCGAGGACGAAGCTCGCGTTCAGCGTGGCCAAGGAGATATGCACCTCGCCTGCCTTCGCCTCTGCGGACAAGTACAAGACGGTAGAGACTGCGGTGAGGGTGGGAAGCGCCATACTCACCGAGGGCATACTTGTCGCGCCTACCGAGGGGATACAGGGAGTCAGGGCGTACAGGAACGGCGACGGCACGGACTACGTGGCCGTGGTCTACGCAGGCCCGATACGCGGGGCAGGAGGCACAGCTGCGGCGCTATCTGTAGCGCTAGCCGACTATGGGAGGCGGATGCTTGGTATAGGGGCGTACAAGCCCACGATGGACGAGATAGAGAGGTATGTTGAGGAGGCGGAGCTCTACCATACGCGTGCGGCGCGGCTTCAGTACAGGCCCGGCGACGACGACATACGTGTCATAGTCTCCAACTGCCCGGTCTGCATAGACGGCGTGCCGACGGAGAAGATGGATGTGGCGGTGCACTCCAACCTCTCCAGGATAGGCATGGATGGCAAGCAGATACCTGTGACGAACAAGGTCAGGGGAGGCATCTCCCTGGTCGTCTGTGAGGGCATAGCGCAGAAGGCGAAGAAGCTGCTCAAGGAGACGAAGGCGCTGGGCCTCGACTGGGACTGGCTCAACAGCATAATAAAGGTGGATGTGAAGAAGGTGGAGAGCGACGGGAAGGGGAGCCTCTTCCTAGAGGACCTCGCCGCGGGCAGGCCGATACTGGCTTATCCGGGGCGCCTCGGCGGCTTCAGGCTCAGGTACGGCAGGTCCAGGCTCACAGGCATAGCGGCGAAGGGCTTCAGCCCCGCCACGATGATACTGACCTCTGGTTTCATCGCCACGGGCACGCAGCTCAAGGTGGAGCTGCCGGGAAAGGGATGTGTCGCGCTGCCAGTCGACTCGATAGAGGGCCCGTTCGTCAGGCTCAAGGGCGGCGAGGCGGTACGGATCAACGATGCGGAGACGGCGCTGGCGCTGCGCGACAGGGTAGAGGAGATAATCTCGATGGGCGACATATTGATAACCTACGGCGACTTCAGGAAGTCGAATACGCCGCTGCAGCCTACGAGCTACGTGGAGGAGGTGTGGGCCGCGCAGCTCGCGGAGAGAGGGCACACGAAGCAGATAGACCATGCCGCGCTAACGTTCGAGGAGGCGTACAGGCTCTCCCTCGCCTACGGGGTGCCCGTCCATCCGCGCTTCCTCTTCGAGTTCCAGGCGGCCACGCGCGAGGAGCTGGCTGAGCTCGCCCTCTCGGTCATACGGAGCAGTGGAATCGCGGAGAAGAGCCTCTGGGACATCTCCGGCCTCGAGATTAAGATCTCAGAGGCCGTGAACCGCTGCCTTGAGCTCATGTGCGTGCCGCATACGTACTCGGACGGCACTGCGACCCTCGGGAAGGACGACGCGCAGGCGATGCTCGCCTCGCTCGGCTTCGCCTCGGGGGACGGAGGCGCGCTTGACGTCAACGAGCTGGTGCTCGAGAAGTACGCGGCGGGAAAAGCTGACCCTCTCGACCTGATAAACAGCGTCGCGCCGTTCAGGGTGGCGAAACGGTCTACCTTCATAGGCGCGAGGATAGGCAGGCCTGAGAAGGCGAAGGAGCGGATGATGACTCCGGCGCCGCACGTCCTCTTCCCCATAGGCTCTTATGGTGGGAACGAGCGGAACATCTCTTCCGCATACTCTGCCGATGCAAAGAGGTTCAGGTCCGGGCTGAGGGCCGAGGTCGCAAGGTACAGGTGCGGACGGTGCAAGCTCCTCATAGAGACAAGGTACTGCTACGACTGCGAGCAGAGGGCCGAGGTCGAGTGCTTCTGCGCAGCGTGCAACAGGCCTGTGGCAGGCGGCACGTGCGAGAGGTGCGGGGCCAAGTCAGTACGGTACGAGGAGCGCGAGATCAGCCTCGCCAAGCTCGTCTCCAACGCCATGAAGACGCTCGGCGTCTCTAAGCTTCCTGCAGCTATGAAAGGGGTGAAGGGCCTTACGAACGAGGGCAGGGTCGCTGAGCCGCTCGAGAAGGGCATACTGCGCGCGGTGCACAACATACACATGTTCAAGGACGGCACAGTCAGGTTCGACGCCACAGACGTGCCGATGACGCACTTCTACCCGTCTGAGATAGGGGTTGGGGTGGAGAGGCTCAGGAGCCTGGGCTACACGAAGGACTACGAGGGCAACGAGCTCACCGACGACGGCCAGCTCGTCGAGCTGAGGCACCAGGACGTCATACTGAACAGGCGCGGCCTGGAGGAGATGTTCAAGGTCTCGAGGTTCGTCGACGCGCTGCTGGAGGGCCTCTACAAGCTGCCGCGCTTCTACGGCGCCTCATCTGGGCAGGACATGATAGGCGCGCTTGTCATAACGCTCTCGCCGCACACCTCGTGCGGGGTGCTCAACAGGATAATAGGGTTCACCGACGCCAACGTGGGCTTCGCGCACCCGTATACGATCTCGGCGAGGAGGAGGAACTGCGACGGCGACGAGGACACCACTATGCTGCTGATGGACGCGCTGCTGAACTTCTCCAGGGAGTACCTGCCAGAGAGCGTGGGAGGGACCATGGACACGCCGCTGATCCTGTCAGTCAACATCAAGCCGGACGAGGTCGACGACGAGGTGCACGCGAT
>JASHXR010000119.1 GCA_030043435.1 Microcaldota archaeon | reverse complement strand
CGCATACCCGAACCCGTCCTGCACGCTGGCCCTTGCGCGGTAGGCCGCTTCCCTGGCTGAAAGGCCTCTGGCCTTAGAGAGCTTGTGCGGTTTACCGGCGGTAGGGAATCTTACCGTTAGATTATTAAACCCATAGGGATTAATCTATCGCGAGTCATATGCGAGGGGACAACATAAGGCACCTGCTGACCAGGATCGCTATCTCCTTTGTCTTCTTCACGTTCGGCGTCTGGGAGATCCTTGAGCCGCACTACTGGTCTACCCTCATCCCATTGCACTTCTCCGCATACGGCGGGCCTACAACCCTGGCGCTGCTCCACGGGGTGCTGCTCCTTGTCGTAGGGGCCATGATACTTGCCGGCTTCTACCTCCGCATCGCGGCTATCCTAGCTACGCTCATCATGATCAGCATAACGCTTGATATAAGCCTGGTCGGGTTGAGCAGCGTCCTTCTGCGCTGTATCGGGCTCACCATCTTCACGCTCTCCATGGTCTTTGACGAGACAAGGTACTACTGCCTGAACAAGAAGTGACCTGGTTACCCCTTTCTATTGCCTTCTTATCGGCCCACCATTGTTTCTGTAGAGCCAGCCTCTCAAGCCCTATACTTGATATTTGAATATCAAGTTATCTAACTGTTTTGATATTCGAATGTCAAGTTAAGAGGTGCCGCATCCCAGCCTGATTATCTGAATGCGCCTGCTGTGAATCCTGCGCTTCAAGCCCAGGTAGCTACTTCACCGTGCTCCCGTTGTGCTCCTTGCCCAGCATCGCTGCCTCGAGGTCAGCTATGCTGGCGCTGACGAACCTTATCTCTATGCTGGCCCTCTGCGCTATCTTGCACGCTACGAGGTCGAAGATGAACGAGGACTTCGCGACCCTGCTGTCGTACTTATATGCAAGGTCGAGGAGCGCCTGGTGCGTGAGCCTCTCCAGCTTCTTCGCGCCCTTCTCCGCCGGAGGCCTGTCGTAGACATAGGCTATGCTGGACGCGTTTATGAGCATCTTCCCGTTCATCGCCTCGCATGCCAGCGCAGCGACAGCGTCAGTGGAGATGCCAGGTATGAGGCCGCCCATGATGACCACGCCAGATGTGTTCACCGCCTGCCTCAGCTCCTCCATTGAGGTAACGACGTTAGGGTAGATGTCCAGGCCGGAGAAGAGGTCCTTGAGGACCAGCGCGTTTATGCGGGTGAACGCTATGCCGATCTGGTCTAGCACAGAGTTGTTCATTATTATGCTCCTCGTCGAGTCGACATAGAGCCGGTTCGAGTAGCCTCCGCCTACGGTGACCACGAACTTGTACTCGCCGGAATAGCGCTTGAAGAGGTCAGCGAGCTTCTTGATGAACTCGACGTTGACTCCCTTCTCGCCTGAGATCATACTCCCGCTCAATGAGATGCATATGGTATCCACGGCTTCGCCCCGCTTGCTCCCTCTGTCCTACCTCTCTTTTCTCCCTTCCTTATATAGGCGCAGTATTATAGCCTTTTCTATGAGCAGCTTGTTCCTCGCCTGCTGCCAGACCACGCTCTGCCTGCCGTCCAATACCTCCGAGGTTATCTCCTCGCCCCGGTGCGCAGGCAGGCAGTGCATCACTATTGCGTCCCTCTTGGCGTATCCGAGCAGCTTCCTGTTCACCTGATAAGGGGCGAAGAGCCTCATCCTCTCCTCCGCCTCTCCCTCCTCGCCCATGCTCACGAAGGTATCTGTGTATACGATGTCTGCGCCTTTCAGCCCCTCCTTGGCATCTTGGTATACCCCTACCTTTCCCGACGCCCTTGCGAGTTCCAGGTATCTCTTGTTAGGCGCGCACCGCTTCGGCCCGACCAGCGCCACCTCGGCGCCGAGCTCAGTAGCGGAGACCATGAGCGAGTTGGCCGTGTTGGCTGCTATGTCTCCGACGAACGCTATCCTCATGCCATTTACCGTCCCCTTCGCCTGCCTTATTGTATATAAGTCGCTGAGCGCCTGGCACGGGTGCTCCAGGTCGGTGAGCGCGTTTATGACAGGGACAGAGGACGCTGCCGCAAACGCGAGCAGGTCGGAGTGGCTGCGCATCCGCGCCGCGACCATGTCCACATACGAGCTGATGACCCTGGCCGTGTCGGCGACGGACTCGCCCCGCGAGAGCTGCGACGTAGCCGCGTCTACGTATATGGCGGCTCCGCCGAGCTTGAGCATCGCAGCCTCGAAAGAGATCCTGGTCCTCGTGGAGGGCTTCTCGAAGAGGAGCGCAAGGGTCGTGCCTGAGTCTACGAAGGAGTAGACGCCGCCGTTGAACTCGTCTGCTATACTGAAGACCCTCTCTATCCAGGTCCTTGAGAGGCTGGCTGAGCTGAGGAGGTGCATCCGCACACCTATCCGAAGATTGAGCCTATGCCCTGCTCGCTCTCCCTCCTCTCCGTCTCTATGTCTGCTATCATCTGCGCCTCGGTATCCGGCTCTACCCTCTCCACCGACGCTATCCTCGCCTTCAGCTTCTTCTCAGCCTTGCCCATGAAGTCGTCGTTGGCGCTGAGGTAGAGGTAGTACCTGTCCCTGTCCAGCCCAGCCGAGGCGCCGTCCTTGAGGATATAGTCCTGCCTTGCGAAGATGACGTTGGCTTCGTCGTCTGACTTGAGCTTCGCGAGCTGCTCCTCGGAGAGGCTCTTGTCCAGGTATGGGTCGTACTCCAGGAGCGCCTTCAGCGCATCCGCGTCTCCAGAAGCGCAACTGTAGACTCGTTGGGCCAAGCGATCATCCTTGAGCAAGGCGCGCGTTTATGCAGCCCTCCCTTCCTGGCCTGTTCGTCACCACTGCCCTGCCCATGTCGGTCTCTATCACCGAGCCCTTGGTTATTATGTTCAGCCTTGCGAAGTTCCTGTTGTCCTTGGACTCGACTATCGACTTTATCTTCGCCTTCTTGTATCCGTCCTTGGTCTGCAGGTTGACCACGCCGGCGTGCATGAGCTTGGACCTTACCCTGCCCCCCCTCTGCCTCGCCCTCTTCACCACGTTCTCCTGCCCGAGCTTTGTCGCGGCGAAGTAGCCACCCATCTCGTGCCTTCGCTTGTCCCTGCCCTTAAGCTTCTCCTTGCCGCTGCCGTTGAGCTTCCTGCCCGACTTCCCATGCAGCTGCGATCCGAACTGGCTCATTGTATCACTAAGCGTTTCCAGTCCCTATATATGCGTCAGAGAGGTTTTTAACCCTATCTGCATCGCAGTCTGACGCACTAGACGCAGCGTCAAGGCCAGTGCGAAATAAGGACGCAATCTTTAATAACCTGAGACGCAAAAGTCATACCGGAGGATGGTGTCATGGCGTCACGTGAGCTGTTCGGTCTCGCTGCCACAGCGCTGAGGTCCAACCTTGCCCCCCTTGCCCACCCATACAAGCTCACCTTCTCGATCACATACAGGTGCCAGTCGAGATGCCTCACGTGCAATATCTGGGAGATGAAGCCTGTCAACGAGCTTACGCTGCACGAGATAGAGGAGTTCGCTAGGCTCAACACCAGCTTCAGGTGGATAGAGCTGACCGGCGGGGAGCCGTTCCTGCGCTCCGACCTGATCCAGATAGTGAAGGCGTTCAGGGAGCACTCCAAGGGCCTCTACCTGCTGACCATGCCGACCAACTCGCTCTGCAACGCCGAGATGGTGCTGTCCAGGGTTAAGGAGGTGCTCGCTACCGGCGTGCCGAGGCTCTCGATAACGGTCAGCCTCGACGGATACAGGGAGCTCCACGACAGGATACGCGGCGTGCCTGGGAACTTCGACCGCGCCATCTCCATCTTCAAGGGGCTCAGGGAGATGCAGAAGGCGCATAGGAATCTCTTCGTCATCTTCGGATACACGATGAGCAAGTTCAACCAGGGCCAGTTCGAGAAGACCTTCGAGGCTGTGCGCAACGAGATTCCAGACCTCTCGTACAACGACTTCCACATCAACCTCGGCCAGGTATCCGAGATATACTACAGCAACACCGACCTCGACATGAAGGCTCCACGCGACGCTCTCTTGGGCGAGCTCGAGTCCATAGTTGGGAAGAGGCGGTTCCAGCTCGGCGCCATACCGGCGATAGAGTCTGCGTTCCTGCGGAACCTCGTCGGGTACGTGAGGACTGGCCGTACCCCGCTCAGGAGCAGGAGCCTCGACGCCTCGCTCTTCCTCGATAGCTACGGGAGCGTCTTCCCCTCGATAATGTGGGGCAGGAAGATAGGCAACATACGCGAGAGCGGCTACTCCCTCGACCCTATCTGGCGCAACACCGGAGCCGAGGAGGTCAGGCGGCTCATCAGGGAGGACAAGGAGCCGTCTGGCTGGACCGCGTGCGAGGCATACCAGGCGCTGGTCGGCAACGTGCCAAGGATCCTAATCTGAATCTCATGGCCTGGTCTCCTGTTCCTGCATGCTCTCTATCGTTCTGTCTTTCAAGAGCCAGGCTGACCCTGCCTATTCATTTATGGCCGCATGGTCTTGGACAGGGCCGACGGCTTGGCCTGAATGAGCGCTGCACTCCCTGGGCGCGCGGAGCGTCACAGTATGAAGGCGAGGGCGAGCACCGCGAAGTAGAGCGCGACGAGCGCCACGCCTTGGAGGCGCGAGACCCTGCCGCGGCTGAAGATGGCAATGGCGATAGCGTTTATCGCAAGCACGCCTATGACCTCAGGCGCAGCGGAGCGCAGGTACACCGGCGCCGTGGCCGCGAGCCCTATGATGCCTAGCAGTATCGTGTTGTTCTCTAGCTTGCTGCCTATGAAGCTCACCACTGCCGTGGACCCGCCGCCCCTGCTCGCTCTCGCGAGCCTGTATGAGCTTATCAGCTCAGCCGCATCGGCGCCTATCGGCGCCAGGACGAGGGAGAGCCAGATTGCCGGTATCGCGAGCGCTCCTGCAATGCCTGTTATCTCGCCTATGAAGTAGTCCGAGAGCAGGGCTATCATCACGACGCCAAGGACCATGAGGCCGAGGGCCTTGAGAAGCGCAGCCCTTCCCTCCCTGCTCTTCATGTGCACGAGCAGGCGCGAGTGAGCCTTCGAGTACCTGTATGCGATATACACCACGTACACGAGGCAGAGCAGTATGCCTGAAGCCGCGTCGAGCCTTCCGTACAAGAGAAGCAGAAGGATGGCGAGGGTGGAGAGCATGAGGAACGAGATGTCTATGCGGTAGTCCTCCTTGAGGGCGACGTCCTTCCCCCACCGCGAGAAGTAGATGACGCCTATGAGGCCTATGCCGAGCGTGAAGAGTATGATGTTGCCGCCCAGCGCCGCGCCTATAGCGACGCTGTACGACCCGCCCGCTACTGCGACTATCACGAAGATGGTCTCGGGCAGAGACGAGATAGAGCCGAGGATGACGCCTCCTGCCATGCCCTGGCCCAGCATCGCCTCGAACCTCTGGGTGCCCTTGACGATGAGCTCTGCGGCTATGGCGAAGACGGCGAGCAGGGCTACCAGTATCACTGCGTCGCCGAGCAGCGCCTGCAGTCCCGCATCGAGCAGGAGCCAAGCAACTGCCGCGTAAGCATGCAGCATCAAGACCGATAGCATAGCCAGACTCAAACCGCAAGCCATCTCTCACTAAAGGCATAAATAGGTTGCATAGCGCGCTCCGCGACGACGCAACGAGGCCGTTGCGGCAGGACGGGTCACAGGTTTAAATATCAACGCAGATAATATCAGACCATGCGGATACTCCAGCTGGACGTCAACGAGGTAGAGTACGAGCTCGTCAAGCCAGAGGCGAAGGTCTACGAGAAGTCGGATGAGAAGAAGGTCGACGTGAAGAACGCGCTCCTCCTCCTGACCTCTATAGAGAAGGGCGACGACAGCGCCATAGCCGAGAAGGCCGTTGCCGCAGCTGTAGACTTCGCCAAGAAGCAGAAGATAGCCACCATTGTCATATACCCGTTCGCGCACCTCAGCAACAACCTCGAGGCGCCGCAGCGCGCGCTCGAGCTCCTGAACGAGATGAGGGAACTTGCAAAGAAGGCCGGCGTAAGCGTGGTCTCCTCCCCATTCGGCTGGAACAAAAGGCTCAGGATCGACATCAAGGGCCATCCGCTCGCCGAGATGTCAAGGCACTACGAGAAAGAGCCTGGCGCGGCCGTACCGAAGGACGGGGAAGGCGGGGCTGCAAAGAAGGCCCCCGAGTCCAAGGACGAATCCGCAGCGCTCAAGGAGGAGGAGAAGGTGAGGTCGAGCTGGTACGTGCTCGACACCGAAGGCAGGCTCGTCGAGGCGCAGAGGTTCGACTTCTCGAAGCACAGGAGCCTGGAGAAGTTCGCAAACTACGAGATAAAGAAGGTGCGGGTATACGCGCAGGCTCCACCCCACATCAAGCTCATGCAGTCCCACGAGCTGATAGACTATGAGGCAGGGTCCGACGCAGGTAACCTCAGGTACTACCCCAACGGCAGGCTGATTAAGAAACTGCTCGAGGAGTATGTGACGTACAAGGTGATAGACTACGGCGCAGTGGAGGTCGAGACGCCGATCATGTACGACTACGGGCATCCCGCGCTCAAGGCGTACCTGCACAGGTTCCCGGCCCGGCACTACGTGGTGACATCAGACGACAAGGAGTACTTCCTGAGGTTCTCAGCGGATTTCGGCCAGTTCCTGCTCATGCACGACGCAACGGTCTCGTACAAGCAGCTGCCGTTCCGCTTCTATGAGCTTACGAGGTACAGCTTCAGGCGGGAGAAGAGCGGCGAGGTGGTGGGCCTGAAGCGGCTCAGGGCCTTTACCATGCCTGATATGCATACGCTCTGCCAGGACCTCTCCGGGGCCAAGGACGAGTTCAGGGAGCAGTTCCGGCTCTGCCAGAATACCCTCTCCGAGATTGGGATAGCAGGGGGCGAGTACGAGGCCGCGATAAGGTTCACCGAGGGGTTCTGGAAGGAGAACTCGGACTTTGTAAAGGAGCTCGTCAGGCAGGACTTCAAGCGCCCCGTGCTGATAGAGATGTGGAACTTCAGGTACGCCTACTTCGACCCCAAGTTCGAGTTCAACATAATAGACTCGATGGACAAGGCCACGGCGCTGGCCACGGTACAGATAGACCACGAGAACGGCGAGAGGTACGGCATGTCATACGTAGACGGCGAGGGCAAGAGGAGGTTCCCGATAGTCCTCCACTGCTCCCCCAGCGGGGCGATAGAGAGGGTGATATACGCGCTGCTCGAGCTGGCGAGCGTGAGGCAGGCGCGCGGTGAGGTGCCATCGCTCCCGCTCTGGCTCTCCCCTACCCAGGTCAGGTTCGTCTCCATGTCAGACAAGCACGTCAAGAGGTGCCTGGAGCTTGCCAACGCGCTTTCGCGGGCCGGCATACGCACCGATGTCGACGATAACGACGCCACGATAGACAAGAAGATAAGGGCCGCGGAGCTGGAGTGGGTCCCTTACATCTGCGTGATAGGGGACAGGGAGGCCGGCTCCGACGTGCTTACCGTCAGGGTCAGGGAGACGAAGAGGCAGGAGAAGATAGAGGTGACGAGGCTCATCGAGGTGATAGGGATGCAGGTAAAGGGCATGCCCAGCGCCCCGCTCACCCTCCCGCGGCTCCTTACAAAGAGGCCCGTCTTCAAGGGCTGACCGCATCGCCGCATCTCCATGGGCATGTGTCTATAATGGTGCATGCCTAAGGGTCCACTACGTCAGGCCAAAATACTCCCTACCTCATATTTTAGATATGGTGGGATCAACTCTTATGGAGATGGACCTGCACACAAAAGTACGAAAAGCATATAAATAAGAAAGTAAGATAATATTACTGTGATTGAATGGAGGAGGAAGTAACTGTACTTAGTGTTAGAGGACAAGTGGTTATACCAAAGGAAGTCCGGACGAAGTTGCAACTTAAGCCAAAGGACAGGCTTATTGTGTACGGCGAGGAAGACACTATAATCATGAAGAGGCTTAGCCTTCCGCAGCTAAAGGAAACCTTCGAAAGAATAAAGCTTATATCAAAGGAAAGAGACAGAAAGCATGGAAAGCTCAGCCAGAAGGATATAGATAGAGAAGTTTCTGAGGTAAGGCACGCGCACTGAGGTTATACTATGGTGCGTATCGTTCTCGATACCAATATACTAGTTTCCGGCTTGCTGCACAACGGAAAGCCTAGAAGACTACTGGACTTGGCTGTGAATGGCAATCTTGAGCTTGTATCCTCCACGGAAATGATAAAGGAGCTAAGTGAGGTTCTTTCAAGGGATAAATTTGGGCTGAGCAAAGGTGAGCAGATCGTAATGGCTGACTTTGTGATAAGGCTGAGCAAGATAACCGTCCTGAAAAGCAAATTTAAGGCCGTTAAGGAAGACCCTGACGACGATATTGTGATAAATACCGCATACGACGGAGATGCGGAATACATAGTAACTGGCGACAGAGCAATACTTTCACTCAAGAAGTTTGGTAAAATATCGATAGTAAAGGCAAACGAAATGCTCAACTATTTTTAATCATTTATTAGAGAGTGCTTCATCCTCTCTAGGTTATCTATGGTCATATCATCAAGCTCTTTGTAAAGCCCCTCTTTCTTGGTGTTTATGTAAGTCATGGTGGTGTCATGGCTTACGTGCCTAGCGAACTTGATTGTTAGAACTTTTATTGGCATTGTGAGATCTGAACTTCCAACTCTCTCTAGAATCGAGCCTAAGCCCGTCCCTTCGAACTCTTCATCTTCCGTTTATTTTCCAAATTTGGGCCCGATGAGATTTGAACTCATGACCTCTTCCTTATCAGAGAAGCGCTCTAACCAAACTGAGCTACGGGCCCTCCCTGATACTCTGTCACTCCGAATTTATATAATGTGGCGTAAAACCGACGCTGCCCTGCCATGTGGGAGCGCAAACGCAGCATGCGCGGCATAGGCTCAGAGCGCCTTCTTGGCTCCCTTCAGGTCCCGCTCCATCAGCCTGAGCGTGGTCGTCGACCTGAGTGCTGCGGCAGGATGGAAGGTCATCATGTACGCAATGCCGTCCTTTCTCACTATCCTGCCGTGATTCGTCTCTATCCTTCCTATGCCGAGCAGGGACTCCCCTGCCAGGTTGCCCAGTACGATTACGAGCCTAGGCTTGACTATCCGTATCTGCCTGAAGAGGAAGCCCTTGCACGCATCAGTCTCATCGCGCGTCGGCAGCCTGTTGTCAGGAGGGAAGAACTGCACCACGCTTGTTATGTAGGCGTCGTCCCTCCGTATCCCCGCGCCCTTCAGGACGCGGTCAAGTAACCTGCCGCTCCTGCCGACGAACGGTCTCAACTCAACGTCCTCGTTCCTGCCCGGCGCCTGGCCGACCAGCATTATCCGCGCATCGAGCCTTCCCTCACCGGGAACATGGCGTGCGCTGAGCGCCCACCCGGCCCGCTTCCCAGGCAGGCTCCTATACTCATCGTTAAGCGCCCGCATCTCCTCCCATCTCCGGATATACTCTGATACAGAGGGAAGGAGGGCCCTGATGTCCTTGAACGGTATCCTCCTCATCGCCGCGCCGTAATCGAGCCACTGGTAGCCGCTGTGCTCTGGCGAGAGCCTCACCTTCTGCGCTCCTGCCTCCGCTATGAAGAGCGTAAGCTCCTTGCGCACCGTCTCGCCGCCGTCGCGGAAGAAGTACCTCGTCTTCCTCATGAAGGACGGCATGAAGCGCGGCTCGATGCCCGTCTCCTCTACTATCTCGCGCCTCGCCGCTTCAATGGCGCTCTCCCCTTTTTCTATGTGCCCCTTGGGCAGGTCCGGCGTGCCCTCCTTGCCGCGCCTCCCCTTCCTCCTCTCAAGTATCAGGAAGAGGATGGCCTTCCCGCTCCTCCTGTAGACAAACGCGCCTGAAGAGTACTCGAAACGCACTATCCCACCATCCTCTCTATTATGCAGTAAGCGCTAGTCATCTCAGCGTCTGCAGTAGAGTTGTACGACCTTGGGTCTGGCGCATTGATCATCTCAGTGTACGGCGCGTTGTAGTAGCCTTGGCACGTTATCCCCGAGGAGGTGCGGTTTTCTGGCAGCACCGCGTATATCGCGACAGAGGTGGAGGAACCGTTGGCGAAGGCATACGGCTCTACCTCGTTATAGAGCAGGAAGCCGTAGCCATCCGAGCTGAGGGAGTAGACCCTCTGCGTCAGGCCTGAGGTCGAGAAGAACGTCAGCTCTCCTGTCACCGTAGTATTGTTCGTCAGTGCCCTCAGCTCGTCTATCCTGGAGCTTAGGAGCAGCACCTCTATCGGCGCAGACTGGTTGAACGTCGCGTTGCTGAACGTCATGAGGATGTACTCATCCTGCGTGTCCTGGAAGATGCTGACATTGAAACTGCTCTCGTTTGAGATCGTGTTTACCAGGCCGTCCAGGCCGCTCGCATTGAATCCGACGCGGTCGTAGACGACGAGAGGGGAGACGACCTGCACGCCCGGATAGTCGGAGAGGAGAAGGAGGTATACTGCAGTCACCGCTACAGCAGCAGCGATTCCGGCGAGGTAGAACCTGGTGCCATTGGAGCGCGCCGCCGCGCCAGGCCTCGCCCTCTTCTCCTTCCTGCGTACGGGCAGGGGCATCCTGAGGCCGTACCTTCCGGAGAGCAGTATCATCACCACTATGGCGATATAGAATAGGAGTATGCCTGCGAAGAGGTGCACAGTAAGGATGGCGTTGGACGGGCCGTAGAAGAACCAGGCGAACGCGATGCCGAGCATGCGGAGGAGGTTGAGGAGCAGCATGAGGCCGAAGCCGCTCGCGACCCAGAGCGCCTTGCTGGAGAGCTTGCCGTCATATAGGTAGGCGAGCGGCGCGAGGAAGAGTACCGTGCCTATGAGTATCCCTATGCCGACGCAGGTCTCGCCTATGCCCACCGAGTATCCATTGGCAGTTATCGTCAGCGGGGCTATGTACGCTGCGTTGTGGAAGAAGAGGCTGAGCGCGCCGTATATGGCCAGGGTGTTGGCCACCACGAAGGCAGAGTTCAGCGATGCCATCCAGAGGAGGAGCGCAGGCGAGGCGAAGAGCGAATAGATTGCTATGGCCTTGAACCTGTTCAGGTTCCTGATGCCGAAGAGCAGCGCCGCAAGGGAGAGGAGCAGCAGCGGGAAGAGGAGCATCTCGACGTGCAGGTCGGAGAAGAGGTAGGAGAGCTGCGCCCTCAGGAAGACGGTCAGGAGCGCCAGTACTGCGAAGATGACGATACCTACAGCCACGTCCCTCCTTCCGACATGGGGCTCGATCCGCTCCTTGAGCATGAAGAGCGCGAAGAGCGGCAGCATCAGCATGGGCACGATGATGTAGGTAGTGAAGTCAGAGTCGCTTATCGCCAGCGAGGTTATGGAGAGCGAGTCGAGCAGCGACGCGGCTATGAGCACGGCAAACAGGATTACCGCGACTCTCCTGTCATATACCATCGATGCACCAATGCCCTCAGTCGATATGGACCTCATCAATGTTCAGCAGTTACTCTTGTCTTCACAGGGCAGAGCTATTTGGCATTGTCATGTATATATATCCTTCTCCAGCACACAGTAGAGGCATGCGCCGGAAGCCCTTCGAGTACCTGCCGCACACCGCAGACGTGGCCTTCGTAGCCTACGGCCCTACCTTCGCCTCGGCGCTGGAGAACGCCGCGCGCGCACTCCTCGACACAATGCTCGACGTCAAGAGGATAAAGAGGCTGCGCTCCAAGACGATCCGCATAGAGATAGGCGACGCTGCCAGGTCTAGGGAGGATGTCGCGTGGTACATACTCCAGGACATACTCTCCAGGATAGACGCAGAGAAGCTCAATGCGTACGACTTCAGGGTAAGCGGGTTCGGCGAGTCCGGATCCGGTGCAAGGGTGGCTGGCACCCTCCTCTGCAAGGACGAACCAGGCGACTTCGCGCTTCTCGCCGTGAAAGCGGTGACGCCGCACGGCCTGGAGGTCAAGGAGTCGAGGGGCGCATGCTCGATCAGCGTGGTCGTCGACGTCTGACCAGCGCGCCAAAGTCCTGTGGCGCCATCGCACCCCTATCACTGCAGCGTGCGCTTGAAGAACGACTTCATCCTGGCCCACGAATCCTTCGCCGCTGCCTTGTTGTACGTGTGCTTGTTGGTCCTGTTGAAGAAGGCGTGCGCGGCACCAGGATATATCCTCATCTCGAAGTCCTTCTTGTACCTCACCATCGCGGAGGTGAGCTTGTCGAGCTCGGCGTTTATGTGGGCATCCTCGACGCCATACAGCCCCATCACGGGGCACTGCACCTTCTCCACGAGCTCTATGGGCGTGGGATTGCTCCCGTAGAATATTATGCACGCGGCTGTCTTGGTACTGCACGATATGTTGATTGACATGCCTCCCCCGAAGCAGAACCCCACCGTGCCTATCTTCTCGCCTATGACGTAATCCCTGGACCTGAGGAACTCCACCGCGCC
>JASHXR010000118.1 GCA_030043435.1 Microcaldota archaeon | reverse complement strand
ACAAGAGGCCGTTCAAGGACGTGAATGCGATGAACCGAGCCATGATAGATGGATGGAACTCGGTTGTGGGCCCTGCCGATACGGTCTATTTCGTCGGGGATATGGCCCCCAAGGGAGCCAAGCTGGGGCCTGCGCACTGGCTTGGACAGCTCAACGGCGAGATAGTCTTTATCAAGGGCAACCATGACGAGGGTGTGGATGGGGCGAAGGAGCACCATCTCCTCGCCTACGGCGGCAGGCAGCTCTATGTGGTGCACGACCCCAGCCATGCGCCAGACAATCTGGGAGATGACGTCTGGGTCGTGCATGGGCATAAGCACAATACCGACCTGATGAGATTCCCATTCATCAACGGCGAAGCCAGGACGATAAACGTGAGCGTGGAGGTCATAGGCTACAGGCCGGTCTCGCTCTCCACCGTGTTGGCGCTGCAGCCTGACAGGATAAGGCGTATGACCACCATCGACGACGAACCGGAGCTCATGCCAGGGCTCCGGCGCAGGGACTGACCCTGGGCTCAGGAGGCGTGCCTGGTCGGGCCATCGGCGTCTGCGGCAATGGGAAAGGCCTTAAATCACAGCTGCAGAAGGCGTTCTAGCCCCCCTATTTATAAATGTGTACTGCGATATATACGCGCAGGCAGGCTACTTGTCCCAGCTCTTCACCAGGCAGCGGCTGCAGGAGATAGGAATGGCAGAGAGAGAGGAGATGATCGAGAAGGGGAGCGTCAGGCAGTGGCTGGAGGAGCTCTCGAAGCAGGGAGGAGAGGGCAAGAACGCAGGGCTCAGGAGGCGCCTCTACGCGCTCGCCTCGAAGCCGAGGAGGAAGAGGATAGTGGTTAACCTGGCAAAGATAGGGAAGAACGCTAAGGAGGGGGAGAACATAATCGTGCCGGGCAAGGTGCTCGGAGGAGGAAGCATAGGGAAGGGAGTGAACATAGCAGCTGTGGAGTACTCGGAGGGCGCGGCCTCGAAGATAGAGAAGGCAGGGGGCAAGGTGGTGCGCCTCGACGAGATGCTCACGAGGCAGGGAGTCAGGATAATAATATAGGAGGAGTGGCATGGCAGACTGCGTGATAGACGGAAGCGACCGCGTGCTGGGCAGGATAGGCAGCTACGTCGCGAAGGAGCTCCTGAACGGCAGGAGCGTGGTCGTGGTCAACGCAGAGCGGATCTCGGTGAGCGGCAGGAAGAGCGTCGTATACGCCAAGTACAAGCGCCTGGCGGAGCTGAAGGACAAGGCAAACCCCGAGCACTCGCCGTACTGGTCGCGGCGCCCTGACCTCCTCGTCAAGCGGGTCATACGCGGCATGCTGCCGTACAAGAAGCCGAGGGGGAAGGACGCGTACAAGAGGCTCAGGGTCTACGTCGGCCTTCCAGAGGAGTTCAAGGCTGTTGCGCTCACCAAGGTGGAGTCGAAGAGGCCGTCCGAGGTCTACCAGAGCGTGATGACCATGGGAGAGCTGGCGAGGAGCCTAGGATACAGAGGAAGATGATTATGGAGGGAGGAGTAGCTGCAAAGACAGTGCCTGCCAATAAGGCGAAGGGCACAGGCGAGCTTGACAAGGAGCTCGAGAGCCTCTACCAGCCCAAGGCGGCTGTGCAGAAGAAGGCTGCGGCAAGGAAGGGGACAAGGGCGAAGGCCAAGGGGCGCGCCAAGGACGCGGAGAAGAGGAAGACGGTGACCTCCAAGGGGAAGAGGAAGAGGGCCGTGGCGCGGGCGACGCTGACTGCAGGCAGCGGCAGGATACTGGTAAACGGAGTTGACGTTTCGAGGCTCAGGCCGGACGTGATCCGAGAGCTGGTACTAGAGCCGCTCAGGATCGCAGAGCAGGCGAGGTCCATAGCTGCCACCTCAGACATATACGTGAGCGTGAGAGGTGGAGGGGTGAGCGGGCAGGCGCAGGCGGCGAGGAGCGCGATAGCCAAGGCCGTCGCCTCTGCATCAGGCGGGGATGCTCTCAGGAAGGCGTATCTCTCCTATGACAGGACGCTCATAGTAGACGACGCGCGCAGGGTGGAGCCGAAGAAGTTCCTGGGAAGGAAGGCGAGGGCGAGGTTCCAGACGTCGTACAGATGATTGCTAAGAGGCGCATGACAATGATGATTCCGATAAGGTGCTTCTCCTGCGGACAGGTCGTGGCTGACAGGTGGGAGGAGTACAACAAGCGCGTGAACCTGGAGAAGCAGGATGCGGGAGCGGTTCTCGACTCACTGGGCGTCAAGAGGTATTGCTGCAGGAGGATGCTCATGGGCAACGTGGACCTGATAGACGATATAATAGATTACAGCAGGAGGTAGGGTAAGGTATAAAAAGAGGACGCGGCAAAGCAGTAAAGCGCGGGGCCGTCTGCTAGCTTGGTTCAGGCTCTGTGCTTAGGGAGCATAAGACCCGAGAAACTTTCGGGAATTCAAAGTAGGCTTACGCCTATGAAACTCTCGGCGGCCCCGTATATTGGATGATAAGATGGAGGAGGAAGCGCTCTTGGCTGAGCAGTCTGCTTACCTTGAGGCGGGCGCGCACATAGGCTCGAAGGTCACTACGCCGGGCATGCGCCGCTATGTCTACAAGGTCAGGGAGGACGGCCTCTTCCTTCTCAACCTCTCTACTATAAACGAGCGCATAATGCTCGCGGCGGGGATGCTCTCGCGCTTCGAGGCGAAGGAGATCGTGGTCACCGCTTCGAGGATATACGCCATCTCAGCTGCTAAGAAGTTCGCAGAGATAACAGGCGCGCGGCTGCTCTCGGGGCGCGTCATGCCGGGGATCTTCACTAACCCAAGGAGGGAGGACTACTCGGAGCCGGGCATACTGCTCGTGAGCGACACGCGGAACGAGAGGCAGGCGATAAAGGAGGCGTCGAAGACGAGCATACCCACGATAGCGCTGTGCGATACCGACAACATGGTCAGGTACGTCGACCTGGTGATCCCGTGCAACAACAAGGGCAGGAGGTCCCTGGCCCTCGTCTACTTCCTTCTCGCCAGGGAGTTCATGAAGGGGAAAGGCTTAATAAAGTCGAACGACGAGTTTACCTACAAGGTCTCCGACTTCGAGGCAAGGCTGGAGATGAAGGCGAACTGACGGATGCGCGTGGTCAGCGAGAGTAGGAGGGCGCAGGCTGCGGTAGACTTCCTCATCTCTTACGGCATAGTGATACTCGCCCTTGCCATAACCGTAGGCCTGCTCTACGAGATAGGCATAAACAACTCCTACACAGAGTCGCCGTACTGCACGCCCTCGCCGAGCTTCTCCTGCGGCTACTACTCGCTCGCCGGAGACAACGGCATGCTGCAGGTGCAGCTGGGGCAGGACACCGGTACCGGGATAACTGTGGACGGGGTGGCATGCGCAGCTGACGAGAACGCCATAGGCGACGTGCCTGCGGAGGGGAACCTCCATGTGACCCAGAACAGCCTCTACTACCCTCCTAACGCGTTCGCGGTGAACACGCTCTACAGCGGCACATCTGACGTGTATAGCGTCTACTGCTACGACAGCGGAGGGGTGGCGACAGGGAGGCTGGGCAGCGCGTTCAGCGGCTTCGTCTGGCTCAACTATACGATACCAGGATACGGCAGCCAGACCGAGGTCGTCGCGACGATAAACACGAAGTATACCTAGGCGCGCACAGGTCTGCTGGCTTGCCGGGATGGAGCCGGGTCAGTGCCGCGCTCCGGCTTGCTGTGCCGGCGCAGCTGCCGTCGCCTCGTTCCTCATAAGGGTCACGATGATGATGGCCATCGTGGCCGAGGCTATGGCGAGGAAGAGGAATGAGATGTAGGCGCTCACGCTGTGCGTCACGAGAAGGCTGACAGCAAGCGCAAGGTTCATGAATGCGAACAGGGGAGGGATCGCGGGGAGCGCCACCTTGTACCTCTCCAGCAGTGACATAGTGGCGACCAGTCCCGCAGCTGCCCCTATTATCAGGGCCACCGGGACGAAGAGGTTGGAGAAGGTGATATAGGCGCCGACGACGAGCACCAGGGGCAGAGCCAGGTCGCCGCCTCCGAGAGCTACCTGTGATACCATCGGATATGAGCCCTCCTTC
>JASHXR010000117.1 GCA_030043435.1 Microcaldota archaeon | reverse complement strand
AGGCGAGGATGAGAGAAGACGATGGCAAGTTCCTGGTCACCGTGAAGAGGGGCAGCGAGGTCCAGCCGGTTGAGGCCTTGGACGATGGCAGGCTGAGGCCACTTGACGCTGCAGAGGCAAACGGCAGCGCAGCGCTGAAGCTTGTCACGCGCGATGAGATAGGATGGGAGCTGAGCCGCGAGGAGTTCGAGAGCGCGCGCGACGAGGCCGCGTGGCCGTCATTGGTCAAGACCAGGCACCTCGTACCGCACAGGGGCCATACAGTAGAGCTCGATGTCTTCAAGGGCAGCCTGAGCGGCCTGATCATAGGCGAGATAGAGTTCGAGCACATCGGCGCCGCGCTGGCGCTGGAAAAGCCCAGGTGGCTGGGCAGGGAGGTCACGTGGGACAGGAGATACAGGAATAGCGCGCTGGCCAAGATGGGGACGCGGCTTGACGAGCTCAAGCGCCTGGTCAGGGAGAACGAGGACCAGCTCGTGGCCATGCAGGCGCACTAAGCAGGCGTTTTATCCTTTTGTCAGGTAGCTGTCATGCATGAAGATGTGAAGAGGCCGTTCATAGGCGTGGCGGGGATAGTGGTCAAGGACGGGAAGGTCCTGCTAATGAAGAGGAGGGGAGCGCACGGCGGCGGCACTTGGGCGCCTCCAGGAGGAAAGCTGGAGTTCAACGAGGAGTTCGAGGATGCGGTGAGGCGGGAGCTCCTTGAGGAGACCGGGCTCAGGGTGAGGGTGGTCAGGTTCGGGGCTGTCACGAACAACATCTTCAGGAATGAGGGGAAGCACTCCATAACGCTCTTCTTCGTCTGCAGCATCGTCTCTGGGAGGGTGCGAAACATGGAGCCCGACAAGTGCGATGGATTGGGATGGTTCAAGTGGGATGCGCTGCCGAAGCCGCTGTTTGTGCCTGTGCTGCGCCTGCTGGAGCAGGGCTTTAGCCCCTTTGCATGAAGTGCTGTCATGCGCCAGCCAGCTCTGCCGCCCTCACTGCAATCGCATCCCCGACCTCCGAGGTGCTGCTCTGCCCTCCGAGGTCGTATGTGCGGACCTTGCCCTCGGCAAGAACCGCGGCCACGGCGTCCTCTATGGCCTTCGACTCCCTTGCTGCGCCGAGGTGGCCCAGCATCAGCGAGGCTGCGCTTATAGCCGCGATAGGATTGACCCTGTTCTGGCCCTTGTACTTCGGTGCGCTCCCGTGTATCGGCTCGAACATGCTAGTGCCGGCAGGGTTTATGTTCCCTGAGGCCGCAAGCCCCATGCCGCCCTGTATCGCGGCTCCAAGGTCAGTTATTATGTCGCCGAACATGTTGGGCAGGACCATCACGTCGTAGTGCTCTGGCGTCCGCACAAACCACTGCGTGACCGCATCGACGTAGTTCTTCTCCTGCTCTACCCCGGGATAGGCCTTCCCGACCTCCTCGAAGACGGTGTCCCAGAAGCGGTACATCTCTATGGCGTTGCTCTTAGTCACGCACGTCAGGCGCTTCTTGCTCCTCCTCTTCGCTAGTTCGAAGGCGTACTCGATTATGCGCCTGGAGCCCTTGCGCGTCACCACGCCCACATTGGCAGCGAGGTCGTCTGTGGTGGAGGCCCTCTCGATCTGCATGCCTATCCTGGTCTCGTACTCAGGGTCCTTCTCCTTGAATACCGCAGAGAAGTCGACGCGCCTCTTCGGCTCCGCCTGCTTGAAGACGTTGCCTATCCCTATGTACAGATCCTCCGTATTCTCGCGCACGCAGATGATGTCTATGTCCTCGGGTCTTTTTCCGACGAGCGGGCATTGGACCCCCGGGTAGAGCTTCACAGGCCTGTAATTGATGAACATGTCCAGACCGAACCTCATCCTGAGGAGCAGGCCGCGCTCCAGCACCCCGGTCTTCACGCGCGGATCTCCTATCGCGCCGAGGTAGACGGCCTTGAACTTGGAGAGGGAGCCGAGAGAGGAGTCGCTGAGCACCTCGCCGGTCTTGAGGTAGTGGTCTGCGCCGAAGGGGAACTCCTCCCACTCTATGGAGAGGCCGGTCCGGCCAGCCACAGCGTCGACGACCTTCCTGCCCTCCGCGACCACCTCAGGCCCTATCCCGTCCCCGGGAATCACAGCTATCTTATGGCTTGCCATGCTATCACTTGAATCCAGAAATATAAGGCAGGCGGTCGGCCACCTCCCTGGTCATCCCTGCAGCCTCGACGAGCTGCGACGTGGTGTCCCAGGTGCCGTCGACCAGGTTCTTCCTGATGCTCTCCGTCATCTCGATAGGGATAGAGGTGTCCTCGCAGTCCAGTATCATCTCCTCGAGGTCCACGCTTATCATGGCCTGAGGATCTTCCTCTATAGACTCCTGCAGTTCCCTGGCCTGCTCCCTCCCTATCCGTATCGTCGGTATGCCTATGAGCCCGCAGTTGGATGCGAAGATCTCCGCAAAGCTCTCCCCGACTATCGCCCTGATCCCGAACGACTTGAGGGCCTGGGGTGCATGCTCCCTTGACGAGCCGCATCCGAAGTTCCTGTTGACTACGAGGATGGTGGCGCCCTTGAACCGCTCCTGGTCGAACGGGTGTCCCTTCCTCGCCCCCTTCTCGTCTAGCCTCTCGTCGTAGAAAGCGGAGTTGGCGAGGTTCTCGAACGAGATCGTCTTCAGGAAGCGGGCGGGTATGATTCGGTCGGTGTCTATGTCGTCTCCCTTCACAGGGATCCCGCGTCCGGC
>JASHXR010000116.1 GCA_030043435.1 Microcaldota archaeon | reverse complement strand
AGTACATAGCTGCCCATGGCGGCATCCAGCTCATGGTCTTCAAGAAGGACGGCACAACTGAGGTCAAGAGCGTAGGCCTAAGCAAGAGGGACCTCGGCGAGCTTGAAAGACACCTGCTGCTCATGTATACCGGAAAGGAAAGGAGCGGGGTGGCGATACACGCGAAGCAGGCTGCTGAGATGGGCGCGCACGTGGACGCCTACAAAAAGATGGCCGAGCTGGCCCATAAGCAGTACGAGGCGTTCAAGAGCGGCAGGTGGCGCGAGACCGGAAAGCTGCTCCATGAGAACTGGATGCTCAAGAAGACGCTTTCCGGCGGGATAAGCGACCTGTACATGGACAGGCTGTACAAGACCGCCCTTGAGAACGGGGCTGAGGGCGGCAAGATAATGGGGGCAGGCGGCGGCGGCTTCTTCCTCTTCTTTGCAGATCCGGACAAGCATGAACGTATAATAGAGGCGCTGCCCGAGCTGAAGGTCGAGTCGCTTGGCTTTGAGTTGGAGGGCAGCAAGGTCATCTACAGCCAAGGGGACCCGATAGATACCAACTGACTTGGATCACGTCCAGTCAGGCTCGACATAGCAGGCGCTGCCGCTGTGCCTCTCCTTGAAGCTGTGACCGCTGCACCAAAGCCCATGTCCTGCTTCTATAATGACTATGCTAACGCAAGGCTCGCGTATGCGACTACAGAGCTGTAATCGCCTCCGACATCGCCGGAATTGGCGTACTTGAGCAGCACGCCCCTCCTCGCCCCGTGCGCCTTCGCATAAAGCGCTGCTGCGGCTATTGGCCCGTATCCGCATGCGCTGTCTCCACTCCTCTCTATAGCCTCATGGAACGCCTTGGGGTCGAG
Source organism: Microcaldota archaeon (assembly GCA_030043435.1). Classification (GTDB taxonomy): domain Archaea; phylum Micrarchaeota; class Micrarchaeia; order Micrarchaeales; family CABMGC01; genus JAKAVK01. The sequence continues at coordinate 1,664 of JASHXR010000116.1, read as the reverse complement.
CCTCTCCAGCTCCCCTATCGCAGGCGCGTCCTTGCCTCTCGCGACCTCCCCGCTCTCATAGTGATTGAAGTCTGAGCTTGCTATCACCGCAATCCTTCTTCCCGTCCTTCTCTCTGCTGCTGAGACCGCCCTCTCTATCACCGTCGCGGAGCTGTAGGACTGGTCGCCCATGCATACGAATGCGCATCTTGGCTTCCCGACCACGCTCTGCAGAAATGGCAGCTGCACCTCTACCGAGTGCTCATACAGGTGTGCGCTCTCGTCTATGGTGATCCCTTCTGAGTACTCCACCATGGCCTTTACGAAATCGCTGTCGTTGGAGACCCTGCCAAGCGGGGTAAGCCAGTCGACGTTGGATACAGAGATGGGATACCCGTTGCCTGTGTGATTCGGGCCTATGATTACAAATGTATCTATCTCATCAAGGTCCTTCCTGTGCTTTAGCGCGTTGTATGCGTATGCCGCCACTCCCCCGGAGTAGGCGTATCCTGCATGCGGTGCAACATAGGAGACGGCATCGCTTACCCTGTCTCCCGTCTCGGCCAGGGCCATGAACCTTGCTATCATCTGTCTCAGCTTCTTGGGGTCAGCTGGATAGAACGCACCCGCGACTGCAGCTTTCCTCTCCATGCTTGACTATGGGCGTATAAATATTAAGCATCGAGCCCCTTCGTCAAGGATTGGACTGCGCCTATCCTTCCGGCCAGCCACTGCTTTCGTTAGCTGGATATGCGCGCCCTGCCAGAGCTCACTTTATGACTACCTTGTCCGAGATGTCGATTATCCTGTCTACGCTGTACGAGACCGGGTTCCCGAAGCTCGTGTTGACCGTGAACCTTCCGGACTTCGCGTTAAGGCCCGCCACCTTGCCTATCAGCGCGCCAAGCTCGTTGACCACCATCTTGTCCTTGAGCCTCTTCTGCTGGAGGGTCCTCCTGCGCAGTATTCCTGCAATCAGAGAGATGCCTACGCCTATGCATATCGCGGCTATCGTGAAGAGTATGAACTGGCTGAAGTAGATCTGGCCGATGACCCACGCGACCAAGGAGAGCGCAAGGACCCAGAAGAGTATCGACGAGCCGACGTAGATGCCGTACTTGAAGTTCCTGAAGATGTACCTTGACCCGCGCGCGTCGAGAGTCCTGCCTATCAGGTAGAGTATGAGTATCAGTGGCACGAGTATCAGGAAGCCCTCGACTGCATACGCGTACGCCAGGCCCCTGTTGCTAGCCGACTGGTAGGCGGCAGTGTAGCTGCCGTATGCTATGAACACGGCTGCGATCACGAAGATGAGCGAGGCCAGGTAGAAAGCGAAGGACATCCTGTCTATGCTGAATCCGAAGTTCCTGAATGAGCCTATGAACGTCTCCTCCAGCCCGAAGCCCTTTATAAGCAGGTAGACGCCTATGAGCGCGGCAGGGAGCTCCCATCCCAACCCCAAGATGTAGCTGACTGCGAAGAGGAGGATGAGCACGGCCGGAAGGCCGAATACTATCCTTGCATAATGCGGCTCCTTGAGCTTCTCGAGCACGGTGAAGTACTTGTTCTCAAGGCCACGTGCCTGCTTTATCTCGACTACCTTCACGCTGCTTATCTTCACCCTGGACTGCACGATTGGGAGGACGCGCTCGTCGCTGGCGCCGTCGCTGACGAAGACGCACGAA
>JASHXR010000115.1 GCA_030043435.1 Microcaldota archaeon | reverse complement strand
CCGCCGCCGCCGCTGGTAGCACCTGCGCCTCCGCCGCCGCCGCTGTATTCGCCTCCGCCTCCTCCGCCGCCGCCCACGATTATGTTCATTGTCTCTCCGCCGGCGAGGTCGAAGCTGCCTGTCGTCTCCTGGCCGCTGGAGCCATCTGCTTCGCCTCCGCCTCCGCCGCCGCCGTAGAGGATGTACGTGAACGCTGTGCTGCCTGCTATTGTGCCGTTATACTGCGTTATCGTAGCGTTGGTGCACTCTGTAGTAGCAGATGCTATGACGTTCACAGCTACAGCGTTAGAGGTCAAGGTATCGGGCTCCGAGTCCGTCACCCTGAGCTCGAAGAGGTAGTTCCCTGCCGTAGTGGATGAGGTCGTCAGGAAGGTCGCGTCAGGGGACTGGGCCTTGCCGCTGCTTGTCCCTGTTCCGAGGAGGGTGTTGGCCTCTGCTGCGGAGAGGGTGTTGCTGCTACCGGTACTGACGGCGTATACCGCGACCGCTACCTCTGCCGAGGCCTCATCACTGGTGAAGGTCACAGTGTAGGTCCCTGGCGCCTCGTCAGGGCAGACCGCTATGTATGAGGTCCCTACTGAGGCTGTGCCGACGCCATCATCGGTCTCGACGACGCATGAAGAGTCTGAAGGGGTTATTGCAGAGCACGCGTAATTTGCGCATGCGCCGGCGATTACGACGAAGGAGGATGCGGACAGGGTATACGAGGTCGTGCCTGTGTCCCCGGTGCCGTCTGTGGTAAAGTGGGTAGGGCTGTCTATCACGTTATATGACGACGCGTTGTTCAGGCCGAGTATGGACATGGACTCTCTGGATGAGTTTGTGATGGTGCAGGTTGACGAGGACTGGTGGCCTACTGAAGAGTAGTAGTATTTTGAGTAGTTGGCATCGGCGGAGAAGCTAGGTGCCTCGATGTCAGGAGCCCAGTTGCCCTGGGCGCAGATGTATAGGGCGTATGATGAACTAGTTGCAGAGAGAGTGGTGTCGTTCGTATCAGAGGCTCCGCCGCCGTAGGTTATCAAAGATGGCGCAGAGGCCAGCCACTGGTACGAGTATGGAGTTACGCCTCCAGATGCGCCTGCGTCTGTGATTATGGCAGGCTGCTCCTGGTCCACGTTCTGCCCAGACGGGGACGGGCTGGCGAGGGTGAGAGGGGCGATGACCTCCACGGCCGCATTGGACGAGGTGACTGCATCAGGGGTGGTTGCCGAATCTGTCGCGCGGAGCTCGAAGAGGTAGTTTCCGGCTGTAGTGAGGGAGTTCGTCGCGAACGATGCTGTGGACGACTGAGCCTTGCCGCTGCTTGTCCCTGTTCCGAGGAGGGTGTTGGCCTCTGCTGCGGTAGGGGTCGAACTGCCGGAGCTGCCGAAGTCGTAGACTGCGACTGCGACGTAGGCGCCGCTTGAGGCACCGGTGAAGGAGACCGTGTAGCTGCCCGACGCCTCGCCAGGGCAGACCGCTATGTACGAGCTTCCGACTGAGGCTGTGCCTATGCCGTCATCTGTCTCGACTGTACATGAAGAGCCTGACGGCGTTATTGCAGAGCATGCGTAATATGCACAAGAGGCAGCGATTACGATGAACGAGGAGGTGGACAGAGTATATGAGGTAGTGCCCGTGTCCCCGGTGCCGTCGGTGGTAAAGTCAGTAGGGCTGTTTATAATGGTATACGAAGAGGTGCCGGACAGGCCCAGTATGGACATCGACTCTGTGCTGGAGTTTGTGACCGTGCAGGTGGACGATGACTGGTGGCCTACTGAGGCATAGTAGTATTGCGAGTAGTTGACATCGTTGATGAAGCCAGGCGCCTCGATGTCAGGCTCCCAGTTTCCTTGGGCGCAGAGGTAGAGCGAGTATGAAGAACTGGTGGCGGAGACGCTGGAGTCGTTCGTATCAGAGGCCGCGCCGCCGTAGGTTATGGAAGAGGACGATGGCGCGCCTGCGAACCACTGGTACGAGTATGGAGCTATGCCTCCTGATGCGCCTGAGTCGCTTATTGTGGCGGTCTGGCCCTGGTCCACGTTCTGCGCAGATGGGGACGGGCTGGCGAGCGTGAGAGCGGAGAAGACCTCCACAGCCGCATTGGACGAGGTCACGGTGTTGCCTGGGGCGTCTGTCACCTGGAGCTCGAAGAGGTAGTTTCCTGTCGAGGTGCTGGTGCTCGTCGCGAACGACGCAGTAGACGACTGGGCCTTGCCGCTCGAGGTTCCCGTACCAAGTAGCGTGTTGGCCTCTGAGGCAGAGAGGGTGTTGCTGCCGCCGCCTGAGCTGGCCAGGGTTAGCAGGCAGTGAGGGTTGGAGCCTGACTGGTACCACGTGAGCGTGGCGCTGCCGCCGCCGCCGCCTGCGCCGTATCCGTCTCCGGAGTATCCTGCGCCTCCTGCGCCTGTGCTACCTCCGGTACCGCCTGCTGCGCCTCCGGTTCCTGCATTCCCGTTCGCGCCGCTGGAGCCGCCGGAGCCGCCTGCATCTGACTCACCTCCCGCGCCACCGCCGCCGCCACCGTATCCTCCGCCGCCGCCTCCTCCTCCTGTTGTGCTATAAGCGCTGCCTGCAGAGCCGCCAGTGGCCGCATTACCGCCATACCCGCCGCCGTAAGAGTAGTCGCCGTCGCCGCCATCCAGGGAGACCCCGTTGTACCCGCCATACGAGGCGCAGTCGGCTGTCCTTCCGCAGACACCGCCTGCATTGGAGCCGCCCTCTCCGCCTGCGCACCCTGAGCTGTAGTCACCGCCGCTTCCTCCTGCCGAGTATGCGATAGCCGTGCCCTCGTCTATAAGTGCGGTGCTTCCGCCGCCGCCGCCGCCGCTAGTACCGCAGCCGTCTCCATCGCCTCCGCCGCCGCCTCCGCCGTACCATCCGCTTCCTCCTGCTCCGCCGCCGCCTCCCTCACCGTATCCCCCTCCTCCGCCGCCGCCGCCCACGTATATAGTGAACGTGTTGCCTGCAAGTACCGTGTGCGTGCCTGTCACCTCTGTTGCGCTGCTGCCGGAGCCGTAGTCTTCACCTTCGGAGCCTCCACCTCCGCCGCCGTAGATCGTGTAGTTGAATGTGGTCGTGCCTGTTATTGTGCCTGAGAAGTAGCTTATGGTAGTATTGGTGCATAATGTGGTGGATGGAGACGAGGCCAGCCACTGGTACGAGTAGGGAGTCACGCCTCCGGATGCGCCTGCGTCTGTGACAGTGGCGGTCTGGCCCTGGTCCACTGACTGCGTAGAAGGCGACGGATTGGCGAGGGTAAGCGGCGCAAGGTTGACCACTACGTTAGCTTCTGACGATGTGACTGTGACCGCATTGGTAGCTGAATCAGTAACCTGGAGCTCGAACACGTAGTTCCCTGTAGTCGTGAGCGTGTTGGTGACGAAGAGCGCGTTCTGGGACTGGGCCTTGCCGTTAGAGGTGCCTGTGCCGAGTAGCGTGTTCGCCTCTGATGCAGAGAGAGGGCCGCTGCCTGAGCTGGCCAGGCTCAGCAGGCAGTGAGGGTTGGAGCCACTCTGGTACCATGTCAGCGTGTCGCTGCCGCCGTTGCCTCCTGCGCCTCCAATCGTACTGGTGCCGCCTGTACCTCCTGCTCCGGTAGTGCCGCCTGTGCCTCCTGCTGCGCCGCCGCTCGGCGCCGCAGCGCCATTGGCGCCGCTGCTTCCGCCGTCGCCGCCAGTGCCGCCGCTAGGAGAGGCGCTGCCTCCACCGCCGCCTCCGCCGTATCCGCCGCCGCCGCCTCCTGACTGCGAGGTGCCTGCATCGCCGCCTGTCGCCCCTATGCCGCCATAGCTATTATAGTCGACTGTCTCGTTACCGCCGAATTGGTATCCGCCATCGCCTCCTACGTGGCCGTCGTCTGCACCCCCGGTCCCGCCTATATTAGAACCTCCGCCGCCGCCTGTGCCGCCGCCGCCGCTGGTTCCGCCTGCGCCTCCTGATGCATAAGATGCGCCGCTGTTGACCAGAGCGCCGTTGGAGAGTATCGCGCTGCTGCCTCCGCCCCCTCCGCCTCCGCATTCACCATAGTCGCCGCTTGCAGAGCCGCCGCCGTAGTAGCCGCTGCCTCCACTACCGCCGCCTGAGCCGCAATCTCCGCTGGAGCCTCCGCCGCCGCCGCCGCCAGCATACACGGTCAGGGTGTTCCCTGAGTTGAGGGTAAAGCTGCCTGTCGCCTCAGACCCAGACGACCCTGCAGCG
>JASHXR010000114.1 GCA_030043435.1 Microcaldota archaeon | reverse complement strand
TAATCAACGCAACCTTCGCGCAGAGCCAGTTCAAGCTGAAGGGGCTCATCGTAGGCGGGCCAGGGCCGACCAAGGAGAACTACGTGAAGTCCAACACGCTCAACTACCAGATCAAGGTGCTCGGCATCTACGACACAGGGTATACCGACGAGACAGGGCTGAGCGACCTGGTGGAGAAGGCTGCAGACCTGCTCGAGGAGCAGGAGGCGTATCAGGAGAGGAAGGTGATAGAGCGGTTCAAGCAGGAGCTCGTAAGGGGCGGGCTCGCGACCTACGGATACGAGAAGGTGAAGAGGGCCGTTGAGAACGGCCAGGCCAAGACGCTGATCGTGAACGACGAGCTGGAGCTTCACGGTGTCAGGTACAAGTGCGGTGCGTGCAATGCGGTCATAGAGAGGGTTGAGGCAGGTACGCAGAGACAGCAGAAGCACGAAGACGGGGGAAACCTCGAGGTCGTCGAGGAGAGGGACCTGGTGGGCGACCTTATCGAGGCCGCAGACGCTGGCGGGGTCGAGACCGTCTTCGTCTCGAGCGAGAGCTCCTACGGCAAGGAGTTCCTCCTCGGGTTCGGGGGCATAGGCGCCATCCTGAGGTACAAGTTATAGCATACAGAGCCGCATGCAGGGCTTGGACGGGAGCGCTGTATTGCGTTGTGGAGATCAAAGCTTTAGCCACATATACCCTATGTCGAGGTGTCTCTTGCCTCTCTTTATATATCTTTGAAGCAGTTCAGGAGCATATCCGAGTAATGGCCCATGGGTACATAAGGCCCATAAGTACAGACACAACAGGAGCAGAGAGGGCCAAACGCATCGTCCAAGATCCAAACTGTGTAGCAGTGCGTGGACGCTGACATTGCATAATGATGTATACAGCGCAGCGGATGCTGCCTCGTGGTATTAATATAATTTGTGTTGCATAGAATAGGTATCTATAACTTGCTGGTGCGCGGCGATCCGGCGGCGCGAACCGAGAGCGTGTACGGGCATGAAGAGATTCAAGACCACCGCAGAGTTGAAGATACCTGAGAATACGGTAGACCAGGTGATAGGCCAGGAGAAGGCCGTGGAGATAATCAAGAAGGCAGCGAAGCAGCATCGCAACGTCCTGCTCATCGGGCAGCCTGGGACTGGGAAGACGATGCTGGCGCAGGCGGTGGCAGAGCTCCTTCCTGCCGCAGACCTGGAGGACATACTGGTGTACAAGAACCCGAACGAGGAGAACAGGCCTACGGTGAAGGCGGTAAAGACCTACCCGAACCCGCCTGAGCCAGGCAAGCCGCTCGGCGACGGGCAGGGCAGGCAGATGGTACAGAAGGAGAAGATGAAGAACAGGATCAGCTATGGCAACAACAAGAACAAGATAACGCCAATATTAATAGTGATCGTCATAGCGATACTTGCGGTATCGCTGCTCGGCATCTTCTCTGGATACACGCTCTTCATCTTCGCGGCGCTCCTGCTCGGCGTCATGATCTTCGGCTCTGTGGCGCTCCTTGTCTCAGGCTTCAGGCGGATGGGGGGCATAATGCCGGGCATGTTCGACACCGGTGAGCCTAAGCTCATAATAGACAACACGGGCATGACCCACGCGCCTTTTGTCGACGCTACAGGCTCGAGGGCCGGGGCGCTCTTCGGCGACGTTCGCCATGACCCGCTGCAGAGCGGAGGCCTCGGCACGCCGCCGCACCTCAGGGTCGAGGGTGGTGCCGTGCACAGGGCGAACAGGGGGGTACTCTTCATAGACGAGGTAGCTGACCTGGAGCCGAGGTCGCAGCAGGAGCTCCTGACCGCGATGCAGGAGAAGAAGTACTCGATAACGGGGCAGAGCGAGATGAGCTCGGGAGCGATAGTGCGTACCGAGCCCGTGCCTTGCGACTTCCTTCTCGTAGCAGCGGGCAACCTGCAGGACATCCAGAAGATGCACCCTGCACTAAGGTCGAGGATACGCGGCTATGGATACGAGGTCTACATGGAGGACTCGATGCCGGACATCGAGGCCAACAGGGAGAAGGTGGCGCGGTTCATAGCCCAGGAGGTGAAGAAGGACGGCAAGATACCCCACTTCGGCTACGACGCCTACCTGGCTGTGATAGACGAGACCAGGAAGAGGAGCGGTAGGAAGGGCAGGCTCACGCTCATACTGAGGGACCTTGGCGGCCTGATACGCGCGGCAGGCGACCTTGCTGTCGAGAACAAGAGAGCAGCGGTGACTGCCGATGACGTCAAGAAGGCGGTGGGGCTGGCGATGCCGATAGAGGCCCAGTTCGTCGCGCAGTCGCTCGAGTACAGGAAGGACTACAAGATCTTCAAGACCAAGGGCTTCGCGATAGGGAGGGTGAACGGCCTCGCGATAGTAGGCTCGTCGTACCTCTCCGCAGGCATAATGCTGCCGATAGTGGCCGAGGTGACCCCGGCGTCCTCGAGGACCGAGGGCAAGCTGATCCCTACGGGGAAGCTGGGCAAGATAGCCCAGGAAGCGGTGAAGAACATCAGCGCGATAATAAAGAAGCACATGGAGCGCGACGTGGCGAGCTACGACATCCACGTCCAGTTCCTGCAGACCTACGAGGGAGTGGAAGGGGACAGCGCCAGCATATCCGTTGCAGTTGCAGTAATATCGGCGCTTGAAGGACTTCCGGTCAACCAGGAGGTTGCGATGACGGGATCGCTATCAGTAAGAGGAGATGTCCTTCCTGTAGGCGGGATAACCAACAAGGTGCGCGCAGCCATAGGAGCTGGCGTGAAGTATGTAGTCATACCTGACAGCAACGAGAAGGACATATACATAGACAAGAAGGAGCT
>JASHXR010000113.1 GCA_030043435.1 Microcaldota archaeon | reverse complement strand
AGGCGACCTTACCAGGATCAAGAAGGACTTCATAGCGAAGTACTACAAGAAAGGGAAGGGGAGCGTATAATGGCAAGGCTAAGCCCGACAAGGATAAACCTGATAAACCTTAAGAGAAGGGTAGCCGTGGCGAGGAAGGGATACGGCATACTGAAGAGGAAGCGGGAGGTCCTTGTCATAGAGTTCCTCAACATGCTGAAGCAGTCTTCGGAGAGCAGGTCGAAGCTCAATGAGCTCATACAGGAGTCGTATAAGGTCGTGGAGACGGCCTCTACGTACGTCGGGAACTTCGAGCTGGAGGACGTCGCAATGCACATGAGGGAGGCTCCGCCAGTAAGGATGCGCGTGAAGAACATCATGGGGGTGAAGGTACCGCACGTCGAGCGCATGCCTGGTACGGCACCTGAACCCGAGCTCCTCTTCTCCACGAGCCTTGCGGTCGACGACATAAACGACACGTTCACCCAGGCAACTGACTACATAATCGCAGTAGTGCAGAGGGAGCAGGGGCTCAGGAGGCTCGTCCTCGAGATCGACAAGACCAAGAGGAGGGTCAACGCCCTTGACTACAAGGTCATCCCGGGAATGCAGGCGGAGCAGAGGTACATACGGATGAGGCTCGGGGAGATAGACAGGGACACCTTCTCCGCGCTGAAGCACGTGAAGAAGCGGCTCGCAAAGGCCGAGCGCGTATAGCCTCCTCTCTGCGCAGAAGCACACGCACCATGCTGAAGGCTCGAGTTTATGACGGGAAGGAGCGCTGTATTGTATAGCGGCGGAAAGGACTCCACCTTGGCCCTGCACAGGGCCGTGGAGAGCGGGGTGGGAATAGACCTGCTGATAACCATGCTGAGCAGGAACAGGTCGAGCTATATGTTCCACTATCCCAACGTGAGGCAGACGAGGCTCCAGGCTGAGGCCTTGGGGATGGAGCAGGTCTTCTGCGAGACAGAGGGGAGGAAGGAGGAGGAGCTGGCAGACCTGGAGAGGGCGTTCGCAGACAACGACGTCAAGACCATAGTCACAGGCGCGACGTACAGCAGGTACCAGGGGAGCAGGATAGACGCTATCGCGAAGCGGATGGGGATAGAGCATGTCGCGCCGCTGTGGCACATCGACCCAATCTCTGAGCTGACCGTCCTAGACAGGGACTATGACGCGATAATAACCTCGGTAAGTGCGGAGGGCCTCGACGAGTCGTTCCTCGGGAAGAGGATAGACAAGGAGATGATAGGGAGGCTCAGGAAGGCAGAGGCGAGGCACGGGATAAACATGCTCTTCGAGGGCGGCGAGGCGGAGAGCTTCGTCCTTGACGCGCCGCTGTTCAGGAAGAGGATAGAGGTCACAGAGGCGAGGAAGGAGTGGAACGGGGTAAGCGGTGCGTATTTCATAGAGAAGGCGGAACTGGTCGATAAATAATCAGGCGCTGTGTGGTATGATGAAAAGACGCGGGGAGAAGCTCGTCTTCAAGAGCGAATTTACACGTATTTACCAATGGAGGCAGAGGCTCTATGACGGGAGCCATCTGACATACGAGCGCATAGAGCGGCCTTCAGTCTCTATCGTGATCCCGGTGATGGGCAGCAAGATAGTATTGGGAATGGAAGAACAGCCGATATTCAAGAGATGCCTCAGCCCTCTCGGGGGAGGCATAGAAGGTGGGGAGAGCCCTTTGGCGGCTGCGAAGAGGGAGCTCCTAGAGGAGGCGGGAATGGCTGCACGGAGGTGGAGGCGTATAGGAGAGTATAAATATGCTGGCAGGGTAAGCTATACGTTGCACTTGTTCGCAGCGATAGATTGCAGGAAGGTGGCGGAGCAGCACCTTGACCCGGGAGAGAGGATAGAGACGATCAAGGTGACTTTCAAATGGTTCCTCTCCAATCTCGAAAAGATGCGCCTTGACGATAAGATAAAGCTTGACCTGATAAAAGCCAGATATGAGAGGAGCAAACGCAAGCGGCTGGAAGAAGCGCTTGGACTATGACTTGGTAAGCCCATGGCCGACATACTCTCTAAGTTCAGCAAGTACGCTGACAATGCGATAGAGGAGGAGAATCCGACAGTGCGGGCGATGGAGCGCGCCGGAAAGAGGATCGTGAAGCTGAACATAGGCGACCCTGCCCGCTTCTTCCCGACCCCGAAGTACATGGTCGAGGCGTACGTCAGGGCGCTGAGGGAGGGAAAGACCACTTACGTGAACCCCGAGGGGATACCGGAGCTGAGGGAGGCGATCTCCGCCAGGTACAGGCGCCTCTACAAGGTCAGCGCGAGCCCTGAGGACAGCGTCTTCATAACGCACGGGGTCAGCGAGGCGCTCATCTTCCTGAACTCCATGCTCGTCGACCCGGGCAACATGGCGGTTATCTTCAAGCCGTATTACGCAGTCTGCTACAGCGGCTTCAGGATCTTCGGCGGTGTGCCCATACTCCAGGAATACGACGAGGAGAGAGGATGGTACCTGGACACTGACGCGCTGGAGAGGAGGATACAGGCTGCGAAGAGGGCCGGTGGGAGGGTGAAGTACATGATGGTGACGAACCCGTCCAACCCCACGGGCATGGTGCTCGACAGGAAGACGCTCAGGAGCATAGTCGAGATAGCCAAGGACAACGGGATCGTGCTGATAAGCGACGAGATCTACGATGAAGTGGTATACAACGGCGCGACGTTCACGTCGGCCTCGCAGCTCGCCAAGGGCGTGCCGCACATAATCTTCAACGGCGCCTCCAAGGACCTCGACGCGACGGGCTTCAGGATAGGGTTCACCATCATCCCTGGAGAGGACAAGGTCTCGATGGCGCTGAAGAAGACGGTGCTGGACTTCTGCGCGCTGAGGCTCTGCGTCTCCACCCCGGCGCAGTACGCAGTCGCGGAGGGGATAAGCAACAGGAAGGAGCACAGGAAGGAGGTGTCTGCGTTCGTGAGGGCGGTGGAAGACCGCGCCGACTTCGCGTCTAGGCTGATAAACGAGAGCGAGTACATGCACGTCGTGCCGCCGCGCGGCGCCTACTACCTCTTCCCCAAGCTCGATGCCAAGAGGCTGAGGCTCAAGACCGACAGGGAGTTCGTGCACAAGCTGCTCGAGGAGGAGGGGGTGCTCCTGACGAGAGGCTCGGGATTCGGAGGAGACGGCCACGTGAGGCTGGTAGCCCTGCCACCGAAAGAGATATTAGGGTCTGCGATTGATAGGATAGACAGGTTCTGCAGGAGGCACTCGCGGTAGGGCGGAGGCATCGTCTAGTGGCAGGACGTCACCTTTACAAGGTGAAGGTCTGGGTTCGATTCCCTGTGCCTCCATACGGTAGCTCACGACGACAAGGCCTTAAGATTCTCACCTAGATAAATAGGTGACTACAAATGTCTAGTATTGTGGTCACCCAGACTTATATCAGTGAGAATAGACATAAGTTGGAGATTGGAAAAGGGAAAAATTGTGAAGTTTTCGATAAATATGAGCATTTTAGGAGAACTGGAAGTAGAGGAGGTATATAGAATAGATACGGCTCATGGCTTTCTTCACGAGCATAAATTCTGGCAATCCGAAAAAGCAAATAAGATAATGGAAACTGATTACAATAAAGCATTTAATGATAAGAAAAGGGAAATTTCAGAGAATTATCTAAAATGGTGTATCTTGTTTAAGAAAAAGAAAAGTGAGTTTTATGGATAAAATAATGAGACATATGAATAGGATGATAGAATATGCATTGGAGCATCCTGAGACTGCCCCTTCAAAAATCCTTATAATGGATATTGAGACCGTAAGCAGGATACTTACCCCTGCTAGAGCAGAACTCCTCAAGGTTATAACTGAGAAGAAGCCTAAAACAGTTGGCGAGTTGGTTAGGGAAGTAGGTAGACCAGAGGAATCGGTATCAAGGGACCTTAGGATACTGCAGAATTATGGCTTTATTTCTTTTGAGAAGTCAGGCAGGCAGAAGACCCCTAAGATAGACAAGGAAGTCATTACAATGACTATGACAGCATAGCGGTATTGTATAGCATACATACAAAGCTACATTGTACAAACTTAACCTAATTGGAAATGTCCTGTGCCTCCACTGGACCCATGTTTGTCGACAATAAAAGTTATGAGAGTTGAACTCCCTGCAAAGGAGGTAGACCCGTGTATAGGGAATTGAACCATGTTTTATACGCGCAAGTCAATCTCAAAATACAGAGGTTGCGATTACACCAATAATTACCATAAGCATGCCAATTTTCTGATATAACTCAAGCTTTTCCTTAAAGAACAACATGGCCAGGAATATGGTTATTATTATAGAGGCGGCGCTTATCGGCGCAACTATTGCAGTGTACGTATATGTGACCCCAAGATTGTAGCCGATAAAACCGATAAGTGCTAGCAGACCCATCACTAAGAAACGCGGTGCCCATGCTAACTTAACTTTGAAGTCCTCCTTAGCCAGATATCCATATGCCAGATATATGACGAATTGTGGAATTATTACAAGTAGTAGGCTTGGGAACCACCCGATTGCTTGTGTGAGAAGAGTCATGAAAAAGAAGAAGAACCCCCAACCTATTGCTGAAGCAAGGGCAAACTCTATGCCAAGATGGAGTTTCTTAGAATCGGCTTTAAGCATGTTCTTTAAGTTAATTGAGACGAGCAACGTGCCTGCAATTATAACTAGTATGCAGAGCCATTGTAGCGTTGTTATAGCTTGATTTAGGAAGAAAAGCGCTAGAAAAATGGTTACTACCGGATAAGTAGCGGTTATTGGGGATATTACAGATATACTACCCACGCGCATGCCTTTGGCTAATCCTAATGCACCTATACTTTGAGATACTGCAGCTAGAACGAGCAATATGACCAAGTAAGGAGTTAAAGAAAAACCACTAAGCAGGAACGGCGCAGCTATCATTAATATTATTATACGTGCTACAAGGTTCCAGAATGAGGTATTGAACGCTCCGATTTGTTTTGAGAAACCGCCCACAAGATAGTCAACAAGGCCAAAGCCCAACATAGAGACTATCGAAAACAGTATACCAATTATAAGGTTCATAGGCCACTTTATGTGCATTCTGTAGTTATAAAACAATATTATCAGATATCAGAAGGCATACGTAGGGGTCTATCAGAATGAGGGAGTCCATGCCCCACATATAGGGCTTTACTTCGACAAGGCACTTAGGATTCCTCTTTATCTGCTTGGGAGTTGATCAGCTATTGTAGCGTTTGATATCTAAGTTATATAAATTTCAACCCTGAGATACTTCTTGAAAGAGAGCATGGTAATCTTACTTTACTTCGTTGCGCTGTTGCTGGCTGGCTTTGCTGCCGGCATTGTCGGTGCAATGAGCGGACTGGGCGGCGGGATTGTCATAGTGCCAGCGCTGACGCTCTTGTTCGGCATACCCCTTGAATATGCAGCTGGGGCAAGCCTTATTTCGACAATAGCTACTTCAAGCGGGGCTGCAAGCGCTTATGTCAAGGAGAAGCTTGCAAACATAAAGATAGGCATGTCACTTGAAGTCGCCACTACTCTTGGCGCCATAGCCGGCTCGCTCCTGGCCGCGTATGTATACGCGCATGGCATAAGCCAGATACTGTTCATACTGTTCGGCGCGGTGCTGCTCATTTCCTTATACCCTACATTCATCGAGTTCAGGAAGGTCCATAGGAGAAGGATGCATAGGGATTGGAGCACTGGCTTTTTCCAGCTGTCTGGCAGTTACTATGATAGAGCCAAAAAGAGAGTCATAAGGTACTCCGGATACAGATGGTGGTTCGGAGAGGCGGTTATGGGCGTTGCCGGGGTGATCTCCGGTCTGCTCGGCATAGGATCAGGAGCCCTGAAGGTCATAGGCATGGACTGGGGCATGAAGCTGCCCATGAAGGTCACAACGGCGACTAGCAATTTCATGATCGGCGTGACAGCTGCAACAGGCAGTGCGATATACTGGGTACTTGGATACATACAGCCGTTTATAGTGGCGCCTGTAGTGATAGGGATATTGATTGGGGCATATTGCGGCTCGAAGCTCTTGCAGAGAACAAGCGGAAGGAGCATACGCATGCTGTTCCTGATAATTTTAGGAATCGTCGGCATAGAGATGATATTAAGAGGGTTTGGTGTTGCTTGATGGACATGGAAGACGCTATCTCATATGTGCTTAGGATAGGGGTAATTTCAAGTATATTCTTCATAGCAGTAGGCTCTGCATTGCTTTTAGTAAACAATGGAAGCAATGGATTTACACTAAACCAGATTGCAAATGCGAATACGAATATAAACTCTTCAGACTTCACAGTACCCTCCATAATGAACGGACTTTTAGGTTACCAGGGACTGGACTGGATACTGATAGGGCTTATAGTCCTGATAGCGACGCCTGTCATGCGGGTCGTTATGTCAATATTTGCCTTCGCATATAAGAGGAACTGGTTGTATGCTACAATAACTCTGATTGTGTTTATAGATTTGATGATTGCAGTCTTTATAGTCCCTGGCTTTATCATGCATTAGTATGTTGTCTTATTTAAACGCTTTAAAGTGGTCCCGCGCAAAACGGTTTGGCGTGCATTAGCCTTCCAGTCGTCATCGGGCCATTGCCGACCCTGCCATCGTATCCATGTTTAAGTCGATACACGAAATAATAGGCATGTAATATTAATGCGTCATTCCAAATTAGAACGATTGATTATGGCAGAAGACGGTAAAAACGACGGGGCACAGAAGGGGAATGAGGCGCACGAGAGGAAGGCCCATGCGGGCCACCAGGCCAGCCACACTGCACACGAAAGCAGGGGAAAGCCAAATGGAAATATGATGGCCATAGGCATAGCCGTGGTGATAATCCTTCTAATAGTGGTCTCGTATGCGTCTTACTCCATCGGGTTCAGCTCCGGATCGAAGGGGGCGAAGAGCGTTGGTGCGCCTGGTACAGTCAATACGCAGAACCTCTCTGCGCTTGCTCCCACGACGACAGTGATTCAGACCCAATCAGAGCCTACGCAGATAAACGCAAGCGCCTATAGCGGATTCCTCAATGTTTCCAATGTCGACATACTGATAGGCCCATCGACCTATACCGCATATGTGGCTAAGAACGCCTCGCAGCTCAACACCACTTTGTCAGGGCTGATGCCAAATTACTACGGATACACCATAACTTCAGAGTACATAATCGGTTATACTACGCTCGCGACCGAGAACGTGAGCGGCCAGACCGAGTCTTCAGGCGACCTTCAGGAGATACTGCTTCTGAGCAACAACTCTCACAGCACATACGCAGAGGGATTGAGCATCTACAGCGGGGAGCTGTTCAATAGCACGGTGTTGCAGGAGAATGCCAACTTCTCTGCAGTGTCTGCCGCGTTTAACGCCACGGTACTCAATATGACGTATACCTATTCGACTTATACTACGCGGATTCCCGGACCCAATGTGACAGCGAACGTGACTTGGCTGTTGGGCTACAAGGGAAACACCACTGTCTTTTACCAGATGGTGCAGCCACAAGGCATCCAGACCAATGTGACTGAGCTCGCAACGATGATATCGGGGCACCTCGGATAGCCAGCGCTTTTTAGCTTCAGTAGGGGGCCGCAGCAAGCAGCGCCATTTGAAGCCAATGCTGCGCGCTCAGTCCCGGAGCCAGGCTACCATTACAATTTATATAGTTAGCATGGATTGACTGTGCAGGATTGAATGCCGGGCATGTTCTCGCAGAGTAAACGCGACCTTGACAGGCTTGCAAGGATATTCGACATACTCGTCAAGTTCGGCGCAGGCCAGCTGGTCGACAAGGTAAGGATAGGGGAGAGGCTCCCTTTCCGCGTGCATAGGCAGATAGGCAAGGGGGCCAGGTACAAGACCCCCGAAGAGCGCGTAATGCTGATGTTCCAGGAGCTTGGCACTACCTTTGTAAAGCTTGGGCAGCTCCTGAGCACAAGGGGAGACATAATAGGCCACACCTATGCCGCTGAGTTGTCGAAGCTGCAGGACCACATGAAGCCGTTTCCCTCAGAGGACGCGAAGCGCATAGTGGAAGCAGAGTTCGGCGGCCCGATCAATAGGTTCTTCTCGAGCTTTGAATCGGAGCCACTGGCTTCCGCCTCCATCGCGCAGGTGCACAGGGCCGTGCTGAAGAATGGGAAGCACGTCGTGGTCAAGATACAGCGCCCGGGAATAGAGGAGACGATAAATGAGGACTTAAGGATAATGCACTACCTTGCCAGGCTCCTGGACAAGTACTCCCCCGAGGCCCACAAGTATGATCCGCAGTACCTTGTAGACGAATTCGAGAGGTCCATACTGAAGGAGCTCAACTTCATGCGCGAATCGCGCAATGCGCTCAGGCTCAAGCAGAACTTCAAGGGCGACAGGACCGTCTATGTACCGACAGTATACGAGGACATGTGCACAAAGCGCGTCCTCGTGATGGAGGAGATGCACGGCACAAGGCTCATCGATGTCATCGGTTCAAAGTCAAAGAGGTTCGACAAGGGCCTTATCGCAAAGAGGTGCGCCGATGCGTTCTTCAAGATGGTCATGAAGGACGGCTTCTACCACGCCGACCTGCACCCTGGAAACATAATGATACTCGACAGGAACGTCATCTGCTTCCTCGACTACGGAAGGGTCGAGGCGATAGACAGGGATGTCGCAGAGAACATCTTCAGGCTCGCCATCACTGCCATAAACAACGACCCAAAAGGCCTGATAGAGACTCTCCTGCGTACCGACATGCTCGGCGACAGTTCAGATATCAAGGGGCTCAAGAGCGACATAACAGACCTGCTTGAGACCTATTACAGGGGCAAGATACGCGATGTCGAATTGGGGGACATGCTCTCAGACCTCATCAGTGTCATAGGAAGATACGACTTCAACAGGCCTCGCGAACTGGCCGAGCTGACCCGCGCCTTCCTGATCCTTGAAGGGGTCGGGATGCAGCTGGACCCCGACTTCAGCGTCACAGAGGAGTTCGCCTCTTATGCTAAGGGAATAATGTCGC
>JASHXR010000112.1 GCA_030043435.1 Microcaldota archaeon | reverse complement strand
ATCTTCAAGGGGCTACAGAGGAAGGCGGGAGAGGTGGGCGAGCTGGGCGTCGACTACCTCCTCTCGGATAAGGGCGAGCTTCTGGTCATAGAGATGAACGCCAAGCCTGGCACTGGCAGGAGCATACGCGACCTGGCTCGCGACGTAAAGAGGGACCTCAGCCTCTCCCTCCGCTCGGATGCGCACGAACTATGCATAGAGGAGATAACGCACGGATGGAAGGAGAGGATGGCTACAGTAGTAAGCAACCCGGTCGCGTACCTGAAGTACCTCTCAGAGATGCCTGGCGAGTCCGCCGCAGTAGCACAAGCAGCCCCTGCAATCTGATGCTCCATACCGCGGATAGGGTTTTACAGTCCTAGGAGCCTTGCCGCGTTTCCGTACAGCACCTTCTCCTTCTCCTCGTACGTGAGCGTGCTCTTCATCACCTTCATAAGCTCGAGCTCCTGGTCCGAGTACGGCACGTCCGAGCCGAAGAGCACCTTGCCCACCCCTGCAGCCTTGGTCACCCTCGCAAACCTCTTGGGGTGGATCGAGTCGATAGAGGTCTCGAGGTAGAGGTTCTCGCATCTCGCGACCCTGCCCACCGCCTCCTCAGACGACTCGGCGAAATGGCCCAGTATCAGCTTGAGGTCGGTGAACTCCTCTGCAAGCTTCGAGATGTTGTCAGGGTTGGAGAAGGCGTACGACTTCCTGGTATGCATGAGCAGCGGCTTCCCGCTCTTCGCTATGACCTCATAGAGCGGGTAGTACCTCTTGTCCAGCGGATCGAACTCCTGGCTTCTTGGATGGAGCTTGACCCCCCTGAACTTGGGTAGGTTCGCGGCGAGCTCTTCAGGAGAGAGCGTCTTCGGGTCGAACCTGAAGAAGCAGATGAAGCGCTTCTCGTTCAGTCCAAGGAGCCTAAGGCTCGCCCCGACCAGGTCTCCAGACCTCTCGTTAAACGGGAAGACCGCCGCATAGTCGATGCCGTTCGCGTCCATCGAGGCGAGCAGCTGCTCCGGCGTCTGCTCTCCGCCGTCCTTGTCAGAGCCGATATGCGCGTGCACATCGAGTATCCTCATAGCTACACCATCTAATATCGCAGCTTGGGCTGCACTGTATTATGCATTATGCCGCTATAGCTTTAAATCAATATGGCGCGCCGCGCAGTTACGACAGCACAGCGCACAGGTATTACGCCTGTCTAACTCAAAAGCAACGTATAAATACCACAATGCGCATAGTGTATACTTGTGTGGCCTGCAGGGCTTACGTCGCAGTCCTGCACGCCTGCTGAAGCTGCCCGTAAACGGCGCTTCTTAACCATTATGATTAGAGATGAGGTGACCTTGGATGCGAATTAGAGAGGCTGTGAGGCCTGGCGTAGCAGGGATGGTGACCAACCCGATCGAGGGCAAGGTCGGCGGTTATGGCATCAACTCATACAAGGAGAGGGCCGAGTTCGCGAGCGCGATGGGCCTCGAGTTCGTCAACATAGCGCTTACCTTGGCCAACGCGCGCAACATCAGGGATGGGGGCGCGGTCTCTGCCACGCGCTGGAACGGCGCCTCGATGGAGCAGGTCCGGGTGCCTGCGCAGGACCTGAAGGCTGTATACGTCTACGCCGGGTTCCATCTCATCGAGGGCGAGGAGTACAAAGGCGTTATAAAGGCGCTGTCCGACACCGGCAAGCGCTTCGTCAACGGCCCTGAGACCATCGCGATATGCGACGACAAGGGGAGGAGCCAGGCGCTCTTCGAGGAGCTCGGCGTCAGGGCGCCCATAACAGCGGAGTACGACAGGAAGGCTGCTGCTGCGCTCCTCTCAGAGAGCGGCTTCATCTTCATCAAGGATACGGTTGGCTCGATGGGCGACGGGCAGGCCACGGTCCTTGCCGAGCGCGGGACCATCACCGTGAAGGTGGACAGCGACAAGACGGCGTTCGGGAGCGCAGCCAAGGCGCTGGGCTTTGTCGAGGAGACATTGGGTAGTCAGAGGCTCATAGTGCAGGAAGGGATAAGGGTCAAGAGGGTGATGGGCAGGGTCTTCGACTTCAGGGCCATGCTCCAGGCGGACTACAGCGGCGAGCCATCTATGCACGCAGCGTTCGCGAGGATCGGCGCAGACGGGCTCGACCAGGCCAACTGCAGCAAGGGCGGCATAGCCATGGACCCATACCTCTTCCACCCCTCATTCCAGTCCCTGGGCGCTGAGATGGAACGCACAGGCAGGGAGATCTTCAAGGGGCTCCAGAGGAAGACGGGAGCGGTGGGCGAGCTTGGCATCGACTTCCTCCTCTCCGACAGGAACGAGGTCATCGTACTCGAGATAAACGGCAAGCCGGGCACGGACGGAAGCATACGCGGCCTGATGAGCGACACGAAGAGGGATTCTGGGCTCTCCCTCCGCACCGACTCGCATGCGCCCACCGACGAGGAGATAACGCAGGGATGGAAGGAGAAGATGGCGACTCTCGTAAGCAACCCGGTCGCGTACCTCAAGTACCTGGTGGAAAACGCCGATGCGTGAGAGTCCTGATACAGCGGCATAGCCGACAGGGCGCACACGCAGCAGCGATGAGTGAAAGCATAGATAGGAAAGACCGACGATAATATCACGAGGCGACATTATGGCCAACCTTAGGCTGGTAAGTACTGAAGGAGAGCGGATAGCGGTCACGCGGCAGTCGATGGACCTCAGGGAGCTGTTGAGGTTCGCAGAGACCAACAGGGTGGTATCTGCGACGGAGATCGACGCGCCGCTCCTCTCCCACACCGGCCTCGACGGAAGCTTCAGGACAGCCACGCTCATCGGCCTCGAGGCGCCTGACGTTGGCTTCGGCACGCATCTGAGGTACGGGAAGTATGGCATAGACGCCGAGGTCCCGGAAGACTTCAGGGGAGTCAGCAACGCCGCTCTTGTGATCGAGATAGGGCCGTCAGTGCATACGTTCGACAAGGGGAGCAGGGTGTTGAGCTCGACAAGCGTCAAGCTGATAGAGGACTTTCCGAATAGGGAGGGGTGGCGCGTGCTCGACCCAACAACAGGACTCCCGATCAAACCGACGGTCCAATTCGACACTGACGCGCGCTTCCTGATGCTCCCGCAACGTCCGTATCTCGGAGCCGTCGCGCGCATCACTACGGGCCCGCCCTCGTACTTCTACGAGAGGGTCGTCGACCTCTCAGCTGCTCCTGAGGTGAAGCTCCCTGTGGCTGTGGTGCTAAACCCAGGCGAGTCTGCATCGCAGAAGGTCGCAGAGTTCAGGCGGATGCGCAGGTAGCGTCTCTTCCTCTGTCACTCCTGCGGCTGTGCCGCAGGCTGCTGCGGTTGCTGCTGGGACTGCTGCTGCGCGCCCTGCTGCCTCTCGTCCTCGTCCCTCTGCTGCCTCTTCCTCTTCTTCTCCAGCGGGATGGTGAACCAGAAGGTGGAGCCCCTGGCCTGGTGCGTCTTTATGCCTACCCTGCCGCCGTGCATGTTCACAATCTCCTTGACTATCGAGAGCCCCAGCCCCGTCCCAGCCTTAGGCTGCATCGTGAGCTCCTTCCTTGAGACCTGGTAGAACTTCCTGAAGAGCTTCGCCTTCTCCTCGTCCTTTATCCCCACCCCTGTGTCCGCGACCTCGACCCTGACGTTCCTGCCCTTCCTCACCATCGACACAGTAACGCTCCCCTCGTCTGTGAACTTGAGCGCGTTGTCTATGAGGTTCACGAAGACCTGGATGAGCCTGTTCGGGTCCGCGTTCACCTCTGGGACGTTGTAATCAACGTTTATCGAGAAGGCGAGGCCCTGGCCCTTGGCCCTCTCCCCCAGCGCCCTGATGGACGGGTTCTCGGCCAGCTCCCTCAGGTTCACCGGCTGCATGTCGAGCTTTATCCTCTTCGACTCCAGCTTTGCCACGTCAAGTATCTGGAGTATCAGCTGCTTGAGCCGCTCGACCTCCCCGGAGATGGTCTCCAGCGAGTTTCTCTGGTCCTCGGTAACTGCGCCGAACTCGCCCTCGAGCATCAGCTTCGAGTAGCCCTGTATGCTCGTCAGCGGGGTCTTGAGGTCGTGCGAGATGTTGTATATGAACTGGGTCTTGAGGTCGCTCTCAGCAGCCTCCTTCGCCAGCCTCCTCTCCGCATCCTGCACTGCCCTCTCCGCGTCCTTCAGGCGCATCCTGGTCAGCAGCTCCCTGGCGATCACCATGTAGCCCAGGAGCGCGCCCTCGTCGTCGTTCATGCAGATGATGCCAGCCTCGACAGGCACGGCCTCGCCTCCCGCCTTCCTGGCCGCG
>JASHXR010000111.1 GCA_030043435.1 Microcaldota archaeon | reverse complement strand
GCGTCACTCCCCGGTGCTCAGCGTCCTGTTGTCTATCTGGTAGAGCAGGTCCCTCCTTATGTTCTGGGCCGTTATCTCGACTCCTGCGCCAGGCGCCTCTACCGAGTAGTACCTGTCCCCATACGTCGCCGTCTTGACCGTTATCTTGTTCTCATTGCCCTTCAGTTGCCCGAACGGGTCGTCCTTAGCCACCTCGGTCAGCCCCACGGTGATGCCTGGTCCGTGGGCACCGTCGGTGTATCTGGCTATGTACCTGAGCGTGCGCCCCTTCGACCTCGCCGTGGCCATCATCGAGGCGAACTCGGCATCTGCGCGGCGCAGCTCCCTGATGAGGCCGGATGGGTCTCCGCGGACCACATACCCCTCAGGCACGAACGGGCTGAGCCTTATGTCAGGCATGCTTAGGCGCGCGCCTGCAGTCCTGGCGAGGATCAGTATCTTGCTTGCTACGTCTATGCCGCTTAGGTCGAGGGCGGGGTCGGGCTCAGTGTACTTCTTCGCCACTGCGTCGGAGACTATCTCGGAGAGCCTGCGCCCCTTCTCCAGTTCGGTCGCTATGTAGCTCAGCGTGCCTGAGAAGCTGCCGGTTATCTCAAGCGGCCTGTCCCCGAGGTCCCGAAGGTCCCTTACCTTGTCCACAGCTTCTGCCCCGGCCATCACAGAGCATCTGTAACCATACCTCTTCGGCTCGCTTATCAGCCGCTGAAACTCCTCTGGCCCGATAATCGTGAGCGGGAGTTTGTTCGCAGTCACCACGCCGTGCTCGGTCCCGAAGATCGCCTTCTTGTGCAGCTCAAGCATCTCAGGCGAAGCAGTGACGTCGACAAAGGTGACCCTCTCGCTGCTGTCACTGAGCAGGTCAAGAAGCGCGGCGGGCTCCCGATATCCCTCTCCCTGCGTCTTCCTTGACGAGAAGTCGATGACCCGTCTCTTCTGGAGGCCGTCCCTCTCGTAGAGGAAGGCTGTGCTCGATGCGACTCCTACTATTCGTGTAGGGTTCTCGTTCTTGGCAGGGTCGGTGTCGCCCTTCTCGTATATCTGCGAGACCAGGGCCCTGCCGACCTTGCCCGTAGCGCCTATTATGAATAGATTCTGAGCCATGTGCCCACTTAACGGCGACGCGAGGCCGCGCAATCAGATGCTGTGCAAAGGTTGTCGCGACATTTCTATTTATGCATATCGTTTACAGGTAGCTCTGCCTCTCTCCCGGGACGCGATTGAGGATGGCGGTTACTGGCGGCTGAGCCTTGCACATTACTATGCATGGCTATAGGTGCATCCCGAATACCTTCCCGTAGGTCTCGAGCGTACCGACATCAAACCAGCTGCCCGTGTAGACTACTGCATCAAGTTGCGTCCTTGAGAGGAGCCATTTGACGAAGTATCCCGGAGCGTCGGGGTTATTCTTGTCGGCAAGGTACTCCTTGTACATGGGTAGCGTCTCCTTGGGGAAGAGATAGATCCCGGTGCTTACCAGAGTCGAGCTTGGCGTCTCTGGCTTCTCCTGAAAGTCGACTATCCTGTCTCCCTTTACGGTGACCACGCCGAACTTCCTCGCCTCTTCCACTGCGCCGACGTCGAATGCCGCTATCGTCGGCCTCCTGGTCTCCCTGAAGTGGCTTATCAGCGCAGATAGGTCGAAGTCGTAGAAGTTATCTCCGGCGATCACCATCAAATCTGACTTGAGCCTCGCCTTCTCTATGGCGTAGCTTATCCCGCGTATGGCACCGAACTTCTCGCCGTTGTGCATCGTAGGCTCGATTACCATGTCCATCCGCTTTACGAGGCCGCTGGACTCCCTGAGCGCCTTCCAGTACTCGAATTGGTCGGCGAACTTGCTGTTGGTCGAGATGACTACCCTATCCACCCCGTTTCGCAGCACATTCTCTAGTATGTGGTCCAGTATAGGCCTTCCGCGTATCGGGAGGAGGGGCTTAGGAACGAAGAGGGTTATTGGCTCCAGTCTTGTAGCGAATCCTCCGCAGAGTATCAAAGCGTCCATTTCTAAATCGCCGTTGCAGTTATTGCGTTGGCACCCTTATGGCCATGGCGCGACAGTGTCACTGCTTCCCAACAGATGATGTTTTATTTATAACAGGACGTTTATAAATAGCATTGGGATACGCTGTTTGGCAAAGGCCATGGTACTATCATGGACGGGAAAAGTGCTAAGGGAGAGCTTGTCCGGATGCTGCTTTCCGGGGGCTACCAATCTGATGAGGGGGAGAAGCGGCTTAGGGACAGCCTCAAAGCTGTCGGATACAGCCTGCAGGGCGCGCTTCTCGGCGGCGCTTCGCTAAGGGGCATAGACCTTAGCAGGGTAAACCTTCGTGGTGCGAACCTTGGAGGCTCAGACCTCACCGATGCCGTTCTTGACAAGACCTTCCTGAGGGGAACGAACCTTGGCGGGGCCACACTGGCATATGCAAGGATGGTGCGCACCGACCTCGAGGTAGCCAATCTGGGCGGGGCCAACCTGGCATACGCGACTTTGACGCGCGCTGATATGCGCGGCGTGAACATGAGCGGGGCCTATCTGGGCTATGCCAATCTATACATGGCGAACCTGGCAGACGCATACATGTGGGGCGCTTATCTAAGAGGCTGCAACATGCAGTACTGCAATCTCAGAGGCGCCTACCTGAAGGGGGCAGACCTTAAAGGGTCTGACATGAGAGGCGCTAGATTCGACGGCGCTGACATGCGAGGCGCCAACCTTGCAGGCAGCGCCGTCTTCAGCAACAGCATGAGGGCGTTCTGCGTCGCAGTTGGCCTGATAAAGAGAGGAGAAACCGTGAGGGCCGGAGAGCTCTCAAGGATGGCGAGTGTCCTGGGCGTCAGGATCTCGCTCAGGAAAGTATAAAAACGCTGTTGGAGTAAGGAGGGGTATGTTGATAGCATGCGGGTGAAGATAGTCGCTACGGGCGACTTTCCGGAGATAGGGAAGCTCAGGAAGGCGTTCGAGTTCTCTGACAGGGGCAAGGTCTGCATCGCCCTCGGAGGCGACGGCGCCTTCGTAAAGGCGGCGAGGGAGTTCGACGGGCCCATACTCCCGATAAGGAGCGGAAGGGCGCTGAGCAGCGGCTTCTACGCCGACATCTCGCTGGATGAGATAGATACGGCTATCGAGAGGCTCCAGTCGGGCAGGTACTCGGTAGAGAAGCTGGAGAACAAGGTAGAGATACGGTACAATGGGAAGGGATACTATGCGGTCAACGAGGCGACGCTCAAGAACATAGATAGGGAGGTCAACTTCAAGATATACGAGGCGTCCAGGTCGGCCAGGACGGAGATATATCCATACGTCATGGGCGGGGACGGTGTGCTCATAACCGGCGTGACAGGCTCGACAGCATACAACAAGTCAGCAGGGGGGCCCATAATCCTGAGCCCTAGCGTCTTCTGCCTGACCTTCCTTAATGTCGACGGGCCATACAAGAACCCGATAGTCGTCGATGCGGGCAAGGTGATCCGGATACAGCTTGTGAAGTACAACGGCATCCTCGATTATGACGGGGTCAGGATAGCGAAGCTCGGGCCCGGCGATTCGTTCGACGTCAGGCTCTCGAAGAGGGAGCTGAAGATCGTCAGATTCCCGGGGCTGAAGGAGAGCGTCGCCGCGAAGCTTGACAGGATAATAACCAGCAAGATGGTCAAGGGGTTTTAAGCTCTGGGCAGAGTTGCTCCGCGACGCGGCAGGCGTCTTCCAGGTTCGTGCTTGATATAGACTCAACGTTGAGCCCTATCGGTACGTTTATCCCTTCTTTGGACACGAACGCGGTCACGTCGGAGAGGACGGACTTGTAGGCCTCGTTAAGGACCTCGGCGACGTCACCGCCCTTCTTCAACTGCGCCTCCCTCTTCTCAGGTATCTCGACGCCCAGCCATCTAAGGAAGTCGACATCGAATGCGCTGGAGGCTGCTGCGAAGCTCAGGAAGACCGATGCCGGTGCTATTGCCATCTTCGAGCACTCCTTCTCATAGCCGCGTATGACCTTGATTATGGGGCCGGAGTCAAGCAGTGCCTGAGTGGTGAAGAATGACGCGCCGCTCTCGGTCTTCGAGACCATGCGCGCGACCTCGTCGTCCCTTGAGGGTATGCAGATATTGCCGGCCTTTACGCCGTCTACCTTCGATGCAAGCTGGTTGGCCTCCCTGACGGACGGGCCCGGGTATTTCCTGCTGTCTACCATCCCGCCGACAAAGACGAACCGCTTTAGCCCGTATTTCGAGACCGATTCGTCGATCCATGAGGAGAGTTCGGCCTTGGACTTCATATGCACAGTTATCTTGTTTATCACCATCTCCGCTGATATGGACTTCCTTAGCGTGGCGCTGAACTCCCTGATGTCGCAGTGCCTGTAGAGCGGAGCCCCGGTATAGTTCTCTTCTGCAATCTCGGGTATATTCACGTAGCCGACGTTCCCTATCCTCTTGACGGCCTCGACCACGCGCGCCGCTGACCTCTCGATCGTGGAGGTCGATGCCTTCCTCTGCGGCGGCGTTACCTCAAGCATAAGCTCCATGGTCATCCACCTGCCTCGCCCCTCGCAAGGGCGGCCCCTTCCGTCATGCTGCAGAGCTTGGCGAAGGCGACGTTCCATCTCCTGGTCCTGAGCCCGCAGTCGGGATTCACCTGGACCAGCGCGGGGTCGCCGAGTATCTTCGCCGCATATAGTATCCTGTCCCTGACGACCTGTGGTGTCTCGATCAGGTCCGAGTGTATGTCTATGACGCCTACGCCTATCCTCGCCTTCATGTTGTACTCCCTGAAGAGCTGGAGCGCCTTGAACGTACCGGCATCGACCTGCTCCGGCTTGAAGTTTGTAGGAGACGCGTGATTAGTGAACTCTATCAGGTACGAATCTGCGACGCAGTCTGCAAGCTCGGGAAAGAGCGAGGAGTAATCGCTGTAGCACAGATGGACGGCCTTTTCCACGCCTGCGGGCACGCCCTTGAAAGACGCGTTTATCGCCTCAGTGAAGAGCCCTGACTCGCCCTCGTTTGTCGCAGCTGCAGGCTCATCTATCTGGACGACTTGGGCTCCCCTGCCTGCCAGCTCTCGCACTGCGGGATTGAGGACATCAGACGCGAAGTCCAGCACTGCGCTGCGCCGCGCCTTCCCTGCGGCGCCGGACCCCCTGGCGGACCTATCTTCCTGCTCTGCCTCGTAGTACTCCAGATAGGACCAGTCGGCCATCGTGTACGGTCCGGTAAGGCATGGTTTTGCGATCCTCTCCGTGTTTCTCCTCACGAACCCGAACTCGCCGGCGAAGAAGGACTTGCCTGCATCCATTATCGAGACCCTCGACTCTGCGATGCCCTTCCTGAAGTAGTTGGCGTCGAAGGAGTTGAGCACTCCTGCGGTCCTTAGTCCCTTTACGTACCTGGCAAGGAAGTCGTACATCTCAGTGCGCGGCTGCTCTCCGTTGAAGACGCGGTCTAGGCCTGCGACCTCGAACATCCTTATCGCATATATCGCGGATATCTCGATGAGCCTGTCTTTCTCCTCTTGCGACAGCTCTCCATCCCTCTGCAGAAGCCCGCTGCCCTTGGAGTTAGCCAACTCTTCCCTCTCCTTGACTCCGAGCCGCTCTCCCCATAGCATTGCGGACGCAATGGTGGCCTTGTCAAGGCCAGCGCCGAGCCTCTGCCTCCATAACGGCCTTTGAAGGCTGCCTATCTCCTGCGTTATGAACAATCGCTCCATATCAAGCACCCCTTACCTTTGACAACGCCATTACCTTCTGCAGCGCCGTCTCGAACGGCACGTCGTACAGCCTGTCCCTTGGGCCCACATAGTAGTTTCCTGAGAAATCAGCCTTGCAGGTTACCCTTCTTATCGAGGCCTCTATGCTCTTGGCAGTCTCGACTCCGACCCTTGCCCCGTCGACAGCACCTATCAGCAAATCCTTGGAGGTGTCTATCTTTGCGTCGCTGTCGAAGATCGCGTCTATCCCTATAAAGTCGAGCGATGACGGATCGGCGAGCCCCACGACGCGCCCTGCATCTGCATATGGGTAATGCACGCCGGTCCTCATCCCCGCGGATTTTGCATTGGACAGGGCCTTGGAGTACCAGTCCGGAGCGCTGAACCCCTTCCTCGACTGTTCGTATCCGACGAGATGGTCGAGGAGCAGGATGCACCGGTATCCCTTGCCGAGCAGCAGGGGCGCGCTCTTCGCCACGGCCATCGAGTAGTCCATCGCGAGTTCCTCAGTAGTCCCGTAGAACGAGTTCTCCACCATCCTCGAGAACGAGTATGGAGCGGGAAGGAAGATGACGGCGGGCCTGTCAGACATGGGAACCACATCGGCAAGCTCGCCACCGCTGCAGCCTATCCTTCCGCTGACGAGCGGCTTCCTGTAGAAGGTATTGGTCCTGAACCACCTCGTCACAGGACCCACCGCGTCCTCTCCTGATGACGGCCTGGCTGCGAAGCCGCGGAGCGACCTGGCTATCGGCCTGAAGAGGTCGAGCCAGTCGAGCTGGCCTGACGAGGCATAGGCGAAACCGGACTGGTTTGAGAGCAGCTCTTCGGAATCCCTCCTTATAGCCGCTTCGAAGTCAGACTCGGATGCGTTGCCGTCCCTGTAGAGCCTGTGCACCTTCGCGGTAGCGGCAGAACGCGACGCTATGCCTGTAAGCATGGCCCCAAGGAACCCTGTGCCTGCTGCGGCACCGTCTCTGGCCTTTGACGACACCTTAGCGCCACTCTTCCTGCCCATGATCCTCGCCGCGATATTATCTCAAGTATACCTTTATTATCCCTGCCGCTTGGGCTGCTGCTGCGTGACGCAGTGTATGGCCCCGAAGCCGTAGACGAGCTCCCTGCAGTTGATGCCTATGACCTTCCTCGTGGGGAAGAGCCCTTTCAGTACCTGCATGGCCTCCTTGTCCATAGGGTCCCTGAAGATGGGTACGAGCACTGTGCCGTTTGCGATATAGAAGTTGGTGTAGCTCGCTGGAAGGCGCTGGCCCTTGCATATCACGGGGCTTGGCATCGGCAGGGGCACCACCTTCAGCCTCTTCCCGTCGCTGCCTGTAGACCCTTTCAGAAGCTCGAAGTTGGCCTTGAGCGCGGCGTAGTTCTCGTCGTCCTTCTCGCTCTCCAGTGCGCAGACCACGACGTCCTTGCTCACGAACCTAGCGATGTCGTCGATATGGCCATCCGTGTCGTCGCCTGCGATGCCGTCCTTGAGCCATATCACCTTTGCAGCGCCCAGGTACTCCCTCAGGTTGCGCTCTATGTCGCTCTTGGTCAAGTGCGGGTTCCTGTTCCTGTTGAGCAGGCACTGTTCCGTAGTCAGCAGCGTGCCTGAGCCGTTGACCTCTATCGACCCGCCCTCGAGCACCATCGGACCTTTGAACGATGGCAGGCCCTGCAGAGGGAGCTTTTCAGGTATGTGCACGTCTTCCTTGAGGTCGTCGTACTTGCCGCCCCAGGCGTTGAATCCCCAGTGCACGAACGCGACCCTTCCCTCACCCCTCTTCACGAAGATGGGCCCATAGTCCCTGAACCATACGTCAGCGGTACGGATCCTGTGGAGGCGTATATTCCCTGCCACCCCTCGCGCGGAGAGCCTCTTGCTCACCCTCTCCTCCGTTCTCGCGTCGTCTACAAGGAGGTCGACCCTTTCGTGAGATGCCAGAGCCACTATCATCGAGAGGTATGCCTCCTCGACTTCAGGCAGGAGCTCTTCCGGAAACGATTCGTGGTTCTTGGGCCACGAGAGCCATGTGCCTTCATGCTCCTCCCACTCGGCAGGCATGCTGTATCCGAGTCCAAAAGGCGTTTCCTCCTCCATAACAACCAGGATTAGTCTTCCTTGTCCAGGAATCTTGATGCGATGCCATCGTATGCGTCTATCCGCCTGTCGCGAAGGAAGGGCCAGTCGTGCCTGGTCGAGTCTATCTTCCCCAAATCGCACTTTGCGATGAGTATCTCGTCTCTGCTTGGCCCTGCCTTGGCTATGACCTCGCCGAACGGCCCTGAGACGAAGGACGAGCCCCAGAAGTCCATTTCCCCCTCTGCGCCCACGCGGTTGACAGCAGCAACGAAGACGCCGTTGGCTATCCCGTGGCTGCGCTGTATCGTCTCCCATGCGGCCCGCATTTCCTTGGCAGCGCGCTCCTCTCCGGGAAGGGAGCCTATCGCGGTGGGGTAGAAGAGTATCTGCGCGCCCCGCAGCGCGGTAAGGCGCGCTGCCTCAGGATACCACTGGTCCCAGCAGATCAGGATTCCGATAGTGCCGTACCTCGTCTTGTAGGCCTTGAAGCCCAGGTCGCCTGGGGCGAAATAGAACTTCTCGTAGAAGTGAGGGTCGTCTGGTATGTGCATCTTCCTGTAGGTGCCGAGCAGCCTGCCGTCGGCGTCTATGACCACTGCAGAGTTGTGGTAGAGTCCGCGCGCCCTCTTCTCGAAGACTCCGGCGATTATCACGACCCCGCTCTTCCTGGCTGCCCTCGAGAGCGCGGCTGTCGTCTCTCCCGGTATGGCCTCGGCAAGGCTGAAGTTCGACGCGTCCTCCTCCTGGCAGAAGTAGAGCGACCTGAAGAGCTCGGGAAGGCAGACGATCTGCGCGCCCTTCGCAGCTGCCTCGCCTATCCTCTTTATCGCGTTGGCGAGGTTCGCCTTCGCGTCGGCGCTGACGCTCATCTGTATAAGCGCGAGGGTGACCTGGTCGCGGTTAGAAGGCTTCTGCATCGGCATCAGCTTATGCACTGCTCTGCTATTATCTCTCCGAGATAATATAAAAGATTTTGGTAGGACGTGGATACGGACCCGGGACTGGAGCCGCTGCAGTGTCTGGCGCAGCCCTGCACAGGCTACCCGTCAAGGTACTCGTATACCTCTATAGGGTGCGGATACGAAGAGATGCGCCTGCACTCGTCCCTCTTCAGGTCGATGTAGCTCCCAAGGAGGGAGGCGCTGAAGACCGGCTTGAGGAAGGAGTTGTCAGCTTCGAGCGCGTCGAGCGCGCCGTCCAGGCTCTTCGGCAGCTCGCCTATCCCCAGCTCCCTCCTCCTCTCGGGGCTCATCGCGTAGAGGCTCTCGTCGACCACAGGCTCGCCAGGGTCGAGCTTCCTCTTCAGCCCGTCGAGACCTGCCATGAGGATGGCGGAGAATGCGAGGTACGGATTGCACGTAGGGTCTGGCGCCCTGTACTCTATCCTCTTCGAGGCCTCGACGCCCTTGTAGTATGTCGGCACCCTCACCACCGCGCTCCTGTTGGACCTGCCCCATGCGAGGTAGACAGGGGCCTCGTATCCCGGTATGAGCCTGCGGTAGCTGTTCACCGTAGGCGAGATTATGGCGGAGAGGGCGCGGGCATGTTCCAGTATGCCGCCGATCACGTGCCTGCCCTCCTTGCTGAGTTCTGCATACCTGTCTTTCCTGTCATACATGGCGTTCCTCTTGTTGAGCCTCCAGATGCTGAAGTGGGTGTGCATCCCAGTCCCGTTGTCGCCGTACATGGGCTTTGGCATGAACGTGGCGACCATGTCGTGGCTGTGGGCTATGTTCCTCACCACGTACTTGAGCGTCTGGAGCTTGTCTGCGGTGTCGACGAGAGTGGAGTACCTGAAGGTTATCTCTCCCTGTCCGGCTGTCGCGACCTCGTGGTGCGCAGCCTCTATCTCCATGCCGAAGTTCTCCTTGAGCAGGGTGATTATCTCCAGCCTTATCGCGCCTAGCTGGTCCACGGGCTCGGCAGGATAGTACCCCTCCTTGTGCCTTATCACGTAGCCGCCGCGGTCCCCCCACGGAGCCTCCCTCGAGTCTATCCTGTATCCTGTGCCAGAGCTCGGCTGCGCCACGTCCATCTTCACAGAGTCGAAGAGGAAGAACTCGGGCTCCGGCCCGAAGTAGCTCGTGTATCCGAGCTCCTTCTGGTATCCCTCGGCCTTCTCAGCCACGCCTCTCGGGTCCTTCTCGAACCTCCCTCCGCCCGCGCCGCGGTGCACCTCCGCGAGTATCCTTGCGACTCCAGGAGACCACGGTATGGGGCGCGCACTCTCTGGTATCGGCATGAGCACCATGTCGCTCTCGTATATCTCGGTGAAGCCCTTTATGCTGCTGCCGTCGAGCTTCCCGAAGCCCTCGCCGAATGCGTCCCTGTCGAACTGGTCGGCAGGCACGGTGACGTGCTGGAGATGGCCAAGGAGGTCGGTGAACTGCAGGTCGACCCATTTAGTGCTGCGCGCCTTAAGTACACCCATGGCCACGTCTATGGCATCTCTCTTCGTCACCACACCATCACCAGATGGATTTGAGGGGCAAGGGTTAATAACCTATGGTCTAACCGCACCGCCGCGCCGGAACCGAGGCGGGCCTGACGCGCGTATGCGCGTGCAGACCGCTAAGCATTTAATCCATGATGCTGCATTAGTCTAGATTCAGATGGCAGCGAAGAGGCTTCAATCTGCGATGGAGTACCTCACCACATACGGGTGGGCGATACTCGTGATAGCAATCGTAGCGGCCGTGCTCTTCTCGATAGGGGTCTTCAACCCTACCCCTCCGTCGAGCTGCGACCTGCCTGCAGGGTTCACGTGCTCATCTGTCGCGATGTCGAACAACGGCGTGCTCACGGTCACGCTCTTCCAGACCACCTCGACTCCTGTCAACGTGACGGCCATAGGGTGCAACACCAACACCACGGTCTCGAACACGATAATGACGATACCGCACAACCCGCCCTCGAACCAGGTGACCGTGCAGATAGGCTCAGACTATACCATGTCGCTGCAGTGCTACAAGGGGGGCGTGGCCTACAACGGCCTGGTAGGCAGCGCCTATTCCGGCTACCTCATACTCAACTATACGCAGCAGTACAGCGGCCTGCCGCACACCCTGTACGGCGAGCTCAGCGTCAAGGTCTCCTGACCCGCCTAGGCCTCCTCGCCGGCCTCGAGGCCTTCCTGAAGAGCGAGACGGCCTTCCTGAACTCCTCTGGAGAGTCGAAGCCGTTGTAGACGCTGGCGAACCTGATGTACGCCACGGGGTCGAGCCTGAAGAGCTCCTTGACCACCATCTCGCCTATCCTGCTGCTCTCTATCTCGTGCTTCCCAGTAGCCCTTATCCGCCCCTCTACCCTGTCGACTATGGAGTCCATCTGCTCCCTGGAGATAGGGCGCTTCTCGCACGCATGGGTTATCCCGTTCAGGACCTTGGCGCGCTCGAACGGCTGCCTGGTCGCGTCCTTCTTTATGACGGTGATCTCGGCGAGGTCGACGCGCTCGTAGGTAGTGAACCTCTTCTTGCACGAGGTGCACTCGCGCCTTCGCCTTATGGAGTCCCCTGATACGGTCTCCCTGGAGTCGACGACCTCGTTCCGGTTCGATCTGCAGTATGGGCATCTCATTGGCTTGACCTATGGGCGCCGTCAGGCGCAGGGGCTTCTGGGCCGCGCGCTGGGCGCTGCTCAGTCGCACTTGGTGTACCCGCACATCTTGCAGACATAGCATCCGTTCTCGTGCACCACGGCGCGCTCTCCGCACGAGGTGCAGTTCTCGAGTTGCTTCTGCGACGGGTCGACGGAGGACTGCCCCGTTATCGGGAGCTGCTGGCCCGTGGTTATCGCCTTCTCAGCCCCGGACTGGAGCGCAGACGAGGCATACGGGCTCGAGATGCCGAGGACTATCTCGAGCGCCTTGGCTATCGAGTCCGGCACGCTGTAGATCTTCATCCCCTGGTCCCACGCTATCGAGGAGTTCGACCTTATGCCCTTGAGGCTGTCTATGACCTCCCTGACGTCTCCGCCTACCTGGAGGTACTTGGAGATCAGCCTGCCTATCGCCTCGGCGTAGCTCTTCTCCTCGCTCCCGGTCTTGCCGAGGTTGATGAAGATCTCGCGCATGTTCCCCGCTTCGTCGCTGTTGGCTGTTATGTAGAGCGCGCCCTGCGGCATCTTGATCTTGACCGTCTGGCCGGTCAGGAACCTCGTCCTCTTCCACGGCTCTATCGCAAGGGGGCGCGCGGACTCGAGCGCAGGAGGCTGCTGCTGCGCCTTGGACTCCTTCT
>JASHXR010000110.1 GCA_030043435.1 Microcaldota archaeon | reverse complement strand
GTGCAGGCGTCGAAGAGGTTGCCGTCGTAATTGAGGATGTACATGTCCAGGAAGACGTCCCAGACCTTGCCCTCCTCTATGAAGAGCTTGGGAAGGTCGACTACTCCGGCCGCGCGCACCCCCCTGTCGACGACCCTGGCGAGCTCTATCGCCTCAGGGCTCGGAGGCCCTATGTCGTACTCCTCGTACGCGAGGGGCAGGAGCTCGGCGCCGGTGACGAGGTTGCCCTCGTTGGGCTTGTCTGGCATAGGGGAGCCTGGCGAGACCTTGACGCCGACAAGCACCTTGGTGCTGCCGATGTTCACCTCTGCCGAGCCCTCGGCCTGAGGCATCGTGGACGGGATTATGCTTATCGGCCTGTATTCAAGCATCTTCCTGCCGTCCTCTCTTATGCCGGAGCCGAGCAGCTCCTTTATGTACTCTCCTGTTATAGTAGTCTTCATGTCATTGCCCCTGGTGTCCCTGCGGCTGCGCTCCCGGCTGCTGCGGATTGGTTGTATTTACAGGCCTCTGCGCAGGCGATGGCGCATTGACCGCGGTCTTGTTGCGGTACTTCTCGCTTATCCTCAGGTACGGCGCCCTGAGCGCCTCGGCCTGTAGCCTGGAGATGAACGCGCCTGCGTCGCCTGCCATCTTGACCGCGCGGGAGACCTCCTCCTTTGACATCTTGCCGTCCATCTGGAGGAGGAGGACCCTGCCCTGCCTCGGGCTTATCGCTATCGGAACGTCTGCGTCTGAGTAGTTGTCCTCGAGCTTGTTCAGGTCTAGGACTATCTCGTCGCCTATCTTGCCGACAGAGACGCTGTACGGTATGTCTGTCATTGGTATGCCTGACGAGGCCAGGGCCACTGCTGCGGCGGTTATGCCGGCTGCGCGCGTGCCGCCGTCAGACTGGAGCACCTCCACGAAGAGGCGTATCTCGCTTCCCGGGAACGACTCGCGTATCACGACGTTCTCGAAGACCTCCCTGGTCACCTTCGAGATCTCTATCGCCCTCCTGTTCGGGCCAGACCTGTTGTGCTCCTCGAGCGAAGAGAACGGAGCCATCTGGTACCTGCACTTTATGACGGCGCGCTCCGGGTCCTGGGTGTGCTTGGGCAGCGCCTCGCTGGGCCCGTAGACCGCGGCGAGGATCTTGTTGTTCCCCCACTCCACGTACGCAGAGCCCGGCGCGTTCTTGAGTATCCCTGCCTCTATCTTTATGGCGCGCAGGTCACCGGGAAGCCTGCCGTCAAGCCTCTTCCCGTTGACCATCAACACCGGCTTCTCTCCTCCTCCCATGATATCATCTAGCTCCCAGCTGGAGCAGCGCTGCGACGCGGTCCGTAAGGCCGCTCGTATGCGCCTCCTGCTGTATCATTATTATAGCCTCGGTGCAGAGGTCCATCCTGCCGCCATGCAGCCAGACGAGGCCGTTCATGCCCACCGTCACGCTCGTCTGTGTCGCAGTGGTTATCTGCCTGATCATCGAGTTGGCCTTGCCGAGGAGCCTGGCTATCCTGGTCGGCTTGACGTACAGTATCTTGCCGCCCGCGAGCTTCCTTGGCCTTCCGAGTATGACCGTCTTGGTCTTGTCGAGCTCCTTGACCGTGGCCTCGATTATGTCACCTGCAGCAAGGTCGCCGCTGACGTCCTTGGCGAAGATGAGGCCGCGGTACGGGGAGTCCAAATCGACTATCAGCACGTTGAACTTGTCCTCCTGCACCACTCCGACAACGGTCTCGCCCTCCCTAGGGTACCAGAGGCCCTCAAGCGGCACCAGCACCTTCTTCTCGTCGTCGTAGATGGACATTATGGTGGAGTATGTGCTGCCGTTGTCTATGAACGCCTCGTCTATCCTGAGCGGCTTCGGCTCCAGCTTCTCTCCAGGTACGACAATCCTCTGCATCATAATACCTCTATTCGATGAATCACTCTGCCTTGGTCACTGCGCTGCCCTTGGTGAGGCCGTTGAGCCTCTCGAAGAACTCCGTCTTCAGGCCCGCGGGGAACTCGACTGTCGCGGAGAGCGAGCCGTCGGAGAGCCACTGCTCTGACTTGAGCCCGTACTGCTTCAGCAGGCCGTAGCACCTGTTCGCGTACTCTGGAGGTATGGTCACCTCCAGCTTCGCTGTGGCGAACTTTATGGGGAGCTGAGGGCTTATCCGCTTCAGGACCTCGTCGACCTGCTCCGAAGCGTTCTTGAACGGATCCACGGTCACCTTGGCCGCGTGCATCGCGTTGTCTATCCTCTGCTCCGTGTGCGGAGCCCCGGTCCTTGGGTCTATCGAGTTCCTGGCTATTATCATCACAACCTGCCTCCTCTTCTCCTCTGTCATGCGCGCCTTCTGCTCCGTGGTTATAGGGACGTTGCCGCGCTTCAGTATCGTCTCTGCGACCTTTGAGAGGTCCTCGGACCCGAACGCGGCCTTGATCTTCTCCTTGCTCTGCCTCTTTCCCTTGTTCGCGTCCTCGAAGACCTCCTCGGCCTGGAGCGGGGCGAGAGGGTTCGCTTTCCTGCCTGTCATGTACTCGTACGCCGCATCTGCGTCAACGAGGATCTCGAATCTCTCACCGTTTACCGTGTACTTGGCTATTACCGTCTTAGACATCCGCCTCACCGAGGTCAGAGGTAGCCCGCCACCTTGTCGGGGTCCAGTATTATGAAGTCGGTGCCCGACTTCACGTAGCCTATGTCAAGGCTGTCGATGGTCAGCTTATCCTCGCTGATCTTCTTTAGTATCTTTATGCTTATGTCGATCGCGTCTTCTAATGACATGTTCTTCTTGTACTCCTTCACGAGTATCTCTGTCGCGACCTTCTTGCCTATCCCTATCGCATCCGCCTG
>JASHXR010000109.1 GCA_030043435.1 Microcaldota archaeon | reverse complement strand
GACGAACAGGCCCGATGCCATAGAGGGTGCGCTGAGGAGGCCGGGGAGGTTCGACAGGGAGATAGAGATAGGGGTCCCGAACCGCGACGCGAGGAAGCAGATACTGCAGGTCCATACCCGCAACATGCCGCTCGCGAAGGAGGTGAGCCTCGACGAGCTCGCCAACATGACGCACGGCTATACTGGCGCAGACCTCACCGCGCTGATACGCGAGGCTGCGATGTCTACCCTCAGGAAGATATGGCCAGAGATAAAGGACAAGCAGGCCGTGCCTGCCGAGATACTCGAGAAGCTCGTCGTCAGCAAGGACGACTTCATCTACGCGTACAGGGGCATACAGCCCAGCGCGCTCAGGGAGGTCTTCGTGGAGAGGCCGAACGTGCACTGGGGCGACGTCGGCGGGCTGGACAAGCCGAAGGAGGAGCTGAGGGAGGCGATAGAGCTTCCGCTCTCCCACCCAGAGTCGTTCGAGAAGATGGGCATAAGGCCTCTGAAGGGCGTGCTCCTCGTAGGGCCTCCGGGAACGGGCAAGACGCTCCTCGCGAAGGCGATAGCCACAGAGAGGGAGTCGAACTTCATCGCCATCAAGGGCCCTGAGCTCCTGAACAAGTTCGTCGGCGAGACCGAGAAGTCGGTGCGCGAGATCTTCAGGAAGGCGAGGCTCGCAGCGCCGTGCATAGTCTTCATCGACGAGATAGACTCGATAACGCATGTCGGGAACGGGGACGGGGTGCTGCAGAACATCGACGAGAAGATAGTCGCCACGCTCCTCAACGAGATGGACGGTCTCGAGGAGTCGAAGGGCGTGTTCATACTCGCCGCTACCAACAATCCCGACAGGATAGAGCCCGCGCTCCTCAGGCCGGGCAGGTTCGACAAGATAATCGAGATACCGATGCCTGACGAGGCCGCGAGACTCAAGGTCTTCGAGATACACACTAAGCGCATGCCGCTCGACAAGAGCGTGGTGCTCCCCGAGTTCGCCGAGTTCACGGAGAACTACACGAGCGCCGAGATAGAGAACATCTGCAGGGAGGCGGGCATGAACGCGATAAGGAACAAGCGCGACGCGGTCAACAAGGAGGACTTCATGAAGGCGCTGCAGGACGTCAGGCCGACGGTGCCGAAGGAGCTCGCCGAGAGGATCAAGAGGTTCAGGGAGGAGCCGGAGTCCATGTACCGCTGAACGCGCAGCGCGGCCTTATAAACCATGCGCACTCAATATGACGATAAAGTGATATAATGAAGATAGTATACTCTGACAGGAAGAGCGGGAAGACCTCGCAGGCCGAGGTGCCGAAGGAGTCGGAACAGACGCTGCTCGGCAGGAAGATCGGCGATGAGATATCGGGCTCTGCAGTGAGGCTCGAGGGGCTCAAGCTCAAGATAACCGGGCTCAGCGACTCCACAGGCTCGCCGTCGAGGAGGGAGATGGAGGGCACGCTGAAGGCGAGACCGCTGCTCAGCTCCGGAGCAGGCATCAAGGGCGCTAAGCACGGCTTCAGGTCGCGCAGGCTGATAAGGGGCAACACGATAAGCGCAGACACCGTGCAGATAAACACGGTCATAACAGAGATGGGGTCCAACACCGCAGAGGCGCTCTTCAAGCCCAAGGAGAAGAAGGCCGAGTAGGAGCTATTCCAGTAAGGAGCTGCAAAGTACAGGCGACCCGCACTCTCAGTAACTCTCCTTCAGGTGCCTCTTGTATGGATAGACCAGGATCTTGCTGACCTTCTCCTTTACATGCGCGTCTAGAGAGCTGAAGAACTTTGTCCATCCCTGGTCAAATGTCGCAGCGTACAAGTCTATCCCTTGAGGTGTTTTGCATATACACCTAGGGCTTCCTCTGCGGTAAGCAGTTTCCTCTTCCCTTGCGCGATCTCCCTGTCTATCTTGTCAAGCTTCATGGCCACTAGAATCTCTTCCTTGTGATCCTTCCCAAAGCTGAGTATCGCCAGCCTTATTGCCTCTGATTTGGTATTGGCGTATCCTGTTCTTACCATGCTATCAAGGATCCGGAGCGTCCTGCCCCTCAAAGTGACATTCATACTAGCACCCAGAACAAGATAGACTACGCGCCTATGATTTATATATATTCCGTTTATGATCTGTTTTGGCACATAACCTTGCTTCCCCGGCAGCCCACGCCATGCAATGCCTATGCGCAGCACGCCTGGCGAAAAGCAGGCGCGGCTCAGGCTAACGCGCTGATACCGCTAAGGGTTATATACTTATAGCGAGAGGTACCAGTTAATTCGAGGGATTAGTTTTCATGTCGAAGCAGAGCGAGATGAACATAGGCACGCTTGGGCACGTCGACCACGGCAAGACCACGCTTACGGCTGCGATAACGCACCAGTGGACCGATACCCACAGCGAGAGCGTGAAGAGGAGCATGACGATAAAGCTCGGGTACGCCGACGCAGTGATAAGGAAATGCAATACCGCAGGCCTCTACCCGTTCACCACAGAGGCGAAGTGCCCCGACGGTTCCGATGCCGACGAGGCGCTGAGGATCTCGCTGCTCGATGCGCCGGGCCACGAGACCCTGATGGCTACCGCGATAGCGGGCTCAAACATAATCGATGCGGCCCTGTTCGTCATCTCTGCAGCCGAGCCCGCGCCTATGCCGCAGACCAGGGAGCACCTGATGCTGAT
>JASHXR010000108.1 GCA_030043435.1 Microcaldota archaeon | reverse complement strand
CGGCAGCCTTCTTAATCTGGAGCACACAGACGAGATAGCCAGGTCTGCAGCCGCGGTGCTGCTCCGGAACGGCAAGGTGCACGTCATCACACTCTGCCACAACGACCCGGAGCGATTCGCCCCTATAATCCAACAGTTCGCCGGCCAAGGGTTCAGCTTCAGGGTCGTCAACCGCTTCGGCGACCTTGCAAAGAGGCTCTATGACGCCGATCCGTCGCCGCTGATCGGCGACGGGAGCTACAGGCGCAGGCGCGTCGAAGCAGCTATATACAGGTACAGCCCAAGGGCGGCTGCGTACTTTGAGGCCTTCAACACGCTACCCTGGGAGTACGAGTTCACCAAGGCGCTGGGCGCTGTACGCAGGGGTGCGGGGCAGGGAAGGAACTGGCCCTGGCCCGGGCCTCGCCCAGATAGCAGTTGAAGAAAAGCGCAAGCCACGCTCCTGTGCCCGACTGCACAAGCGCCGTCGCCAGGTAACCGTTATAAATTAGATTCTGCCATACTCTCTCATGGCTGCAACACACGATGCGCCTGCGCCATACTCGCTCGAGGAGGGAAGGGAGCTGGTCTGGGGGGCCAGGCACGTCGTAGAGTCTGCGACGAGCTCGCCGAGGTTCGAGAGGGGCATAGCAGAGGAGCGGCTCGCCAGGTTCAAGGAGAGGCGAGGCGTCTTCGTGACCCTCGAGTTCTACCCTACCAGGGCGCTCAGGGGGTGCATAGGCTTCACAGAGCCGATCGCCCCGCTCGGCAAGCTGCTTGTAGAGGCAGCGCTCGCGGCCGCTACCGAGGACCCAAGGTTCGTCTCAGTCACGAGGCACGAGCTCGAGAGCCTTATCGTGGAGGTGAGCATACTCACCGAACCGCAGCGGATAACGGCAAGGTCGGCCAAGGCGCTGCCCAGGCAGATAAGGATAGGCACTGACGGCCTTCTCATAAGGTACGGCTACAAGAGCGGCCTCCTCCTCCCTATCGTGGCTGTAGAGGAGCGGTGGGATGCGGAGGCCTTCCTCGACAACCTCTGCGTCAAGGCCGGGCTGGCCGAGCATACGTGGAAGGTACACGACGTAGAGCTCTACAGGTTCTCCACCCAGGTCTTCAGGGAGACCGAGCCGCGCGGCGAGATCGAGGAGGTAGTGCTGAAGTAGCGTTCCTCTGCGCTTGTGGTCTCATGCAGCTCATCATGCTCATAGACATGGACTACTTCTTCGTCGCATGCGAGGAGCTGCGCCATCCGGAGATAAGGGGTAGGCCTGCGATAGTGGGCTTCGACCCGAAGAAGGGGGAGGGGCGCGGCGTCGTCATGACGTGCAACTATCCCGCCAGGAAGTTCGGGATACGGAGCGGAATGGCCATCTCAGCGGCGTACAGGATCAAGCCCGACGCCGCCTACCTTCCCATAGACTACGACTTCTACGAGAAGATGTCCAGGGAGGTGATGTCCGTGGTCAAGGCCTTTGCCGACAGGTTCGAGCAGGTCTCCATCGACGAGGCGTATATCGACGTCTCGAAGAGGGCGAAGGAGTACGACGGTGCACTTGAATATGCAAGGAAAATCCAGGCTGCAGTCAAGGCCGAGACCGGGCTTCCGTGCTCCATAGGCATCAGCGTGAACAAGCTCCTTGCAAAGATGATATGCGAGGACGCGAAGCCGAACGGGGTGAAGCTTCTCAAGGACCAGGACGCAAAGGCGTTCCTCAAGGACAAGGACCTCGACGAGCTCTACGGCATCGGAAGGAAGACGAAGGAGAAGCTCGAGGCGATGGGATACAAGAAGGTCGCAGACCTCGCAAAGGCCAACACCATGGAGCTGATGGACCAGTTCGGAGCCTACGGCCTTGAGATGCAGCGCTATGCGAATGGCATAGACGAGAGCAAGGTGGAGGAGAACTACGAGGTCAAGTCGATAAGCAGGGAGAAGACCTTCGATGCCGATACAACTGACATTCCAACTGTCACTAATGCGATAGCGGAACTGTCAAAAGAGGTGGGCGGAGAGGTCAGGAAGAACGAGCTCAACTTCAAGGTCATCACTGTCAAGATGCGCTACTCCGACTTCACAGAGCATCTCAAGAGCAGGAGCATACGCAGGACAGATGAGCTAAGCGAACTCACCAGAACAGCCATCGAGCTCTATACGCGATACTCAAGCAGGACCAGGAAGCTGAGAAAGATAGGCGTGCGGGTCTCTGAACTCGGCAAGTCCCACGGGCAGAAGAAACTTGGAAATTTCCTAAAATGAAGAGATATGGTATTAGGCCTGCCTTCCGCGCCCCTGCCTGT
Source organism: Microcaldota archaeon (assembly GCA_030043435.1). Classification (GTDB taxonomy): domain Archaea; phylum Micrarchaeota; class Micrarchaeia; order Micrarchaeales; family CABMGC01; genus JAKAVK01. The sequence continues at coordinate 824 of JASHXR010000108.1, read as the reverse complement.
TGCTTTCAGTCCCTGTATGCGCCTGAACCCGAGACTGCCCTGGCCCTCTGCCTCTCCGCTTCCGCAGTCTCGGTAGCGTTGGCCGGCGCAGCCTGGCTGTTCTCGCGATGCTCCTCGAGCTCCTCGAGCCTGACGATCTCGTCACGGCTTAGCGCGTTCTCCTCGAGGAAGCCGCCGAGCGCGGCCTCTGGGTGGTGCGTCTCCGCCTCATATACTCGCACGAACTCCACCAGGCCCCATCCCCGCCTCCTGTACGTGATCCTGAACCGTGTCCTTCCGTGCTTCCTCTCTGCGGTCATATGCGAATCATCTCGTATCGTGGGCCGCGAGCCAGCCGCCTTCCCACCGATATGCACTTCTACAGTCACATATATATGCCTTATTCCCATATATATTCATTCTCTATGCGTTAGTTTATGCGATTAATCTGACTTTGGCAGGTTGTTTTCTTGAAGGAGAGTCCTGAGCAGAAGCGGGAGAGGCTGATAGGCCTTGCGAGGGCGAGCGTGACCACCGCGTACTCTACAGGCGAGCACTCCGCCATCGTGGCTATCAACACCTACAACGAGATAGAGAGGACCAGGAACCTCATACACGAGAAGCTGGAGGAGTGGTACGGCATCTTCTTCCCGGAGCTGAGGCTCTCCAACCAGCTCACCTATGCCAAGTTCGTCATCGAGTTCGGGAAGGACAAGAAGGCCGCGACCCCTGAGCAGCTCGACTCCGTGCTCGGGGGCAGCGGTACGGAGACTGCTGCGAGGATCCAGAGGAGCATAGGGAACGAGCCGAGCGCAGAGGAGTACGAGATGCTAAGGTCCATCGCG
>JASHXR010000012.1 GCA_030043435.1 Microcaldota archaeon | reverse complement strand
ACCCTTCCGAGCCCGGCCCGTTCCAGAGATGGCAGCGAGAAGTATCTTATCGCGCTGCCGTCTGAGAGCGAGAACTCGCCCTCGGCCCCGAAACGGTCATCGATAGGCAGCGCGCTTCCTCCCATGGCAACACACGACTCTGCTATCACAGCCCTTGGGGCGGACCGCGCAGAAGGTCAGGCACATATCGCCGCCTGCCCCCTCCGCGTGTCCCGCAACGGCATGTATGAAACGGCAAGCGCGCGTCTTGCATTCCAGGTCCGATGCAGGCAGCACGCACGATAGACAGGTGCAACCACTGTATATATACCTGCACAGAGGCAGGTTGCAGTGCGGGTAAAGCCGCGGCATAACCTGTTTTTAACCATGGCACGCTAATCCTTACGCGGCTGCGCTACAAAGGTCCCGCGCACCGCGGGTCCGCGCAGCGGCAAGGCGAGTGCATGGACATAAACGAAGGGAAGCCGGAGATACACGCCGGCTTGGAAGGCATCTACTTCACCGAGTCCTCGGTCTGCAAGGTCGACGGCCAGCAGGGCAGGCTCTACTACCGTGGCTATCCTATAGAAACCCTGGCCAACTCATCCAACTTCACCGAGGTAGCGTACCTGCTGCTCTACGGCAAGCTCCCGACAGGGCAGGAGCTCGACGCGTTCGACGCACAGATGCGCGAGGAGCGCAGCCTTCCAGGCGAGGTCATTGCCGAGATAGGGCGCACAGCCGCAAGGGCGCACCCCATGGACACGATGCGCACCGCCATCTCGATGCTCTCTGCCTATGACGCAGAGGCGTATAACGACTCCCCCGATGCCAATATGAGGAAGTCCATCAGGCTCATCTCCAAGTCTGCGTCCATCGCCGCTACCATAGGGCGGTACAGGAGCGGCAAGCTCTATGTCGCCCCCGACGCGTCGCTGAGCCACGCGGAGAACTTCCTCTACATGCTCTCTGGGGAGAAGCCAGACAAGGTCGACGCGCGTATACTCGACGTCATGTTCACTGTGCACGCGGAGCACAGCTCCAACGCCTCGACCTTCGGCGTGCTGGTCGCAGGCTCAACGCTTGCCGACCTCTACTCGTCGGTCACTGCGGGCATGGCCGTCCTCAAGGGCCCGCTGCACGGCGGCGCAGACGAGGCGGCGCTGCGCATGATGCGCGAGATAGGCAGCGCTGACAACACGGAGAGATACATAGACGACGCGCTCGCTGGGAAGAAGAAGATAATGGGCTTCGGCCACCGCGTCTACAAGACCTACGACCCGCGCGCCAGGATAGTCAGGTCGTATCTCGAGTCACTCCTCTCCTCCCCGTACGAAGAGCAGAGGAATCTGGCGCAGATAGCGCTCAGCGCAGAGAAGCTCATGATAGACAGGCTCGGAAAGGCCAAGGGGATCTGGCCCAACATCGACTTTTTTGCAGGCCCCGTCTATGTCTCCCTCGGCATACCTGCAGAGGTCTTCACGCCCATCTTCGCTGCGGCAAGGATGGCGGGGTGGTGCGCCCACATGCTCGAATACTGGAAGAGCAACAAGCTCCTCAGGCCGCTCGAGTACTACAGCGGCCAGCTAGACCTGGATTACGTGCCTGTCGAGAAGAGGTAGGCCGTTGCGCATCACCCTCGGCACGCCGCCTACGCGAGACAGCAAAGCAGATGCGTCATCGCATCGCCGCTATCACATAATCGGCGAACCTGGACGTCGAGCACGGCCTGACGCCGAGGTCGCGGGCAAGGTCTTGCGTCACCCTCTTCTCCCTCACCGCCGCAGCTACGGCGTCTGAGATCACGCGCCCCGCCGGGCCAAGCCCAAGGTGGTAGAGCATCATGCACCCGGCGCGTATAGCCCCTGTAGGGTTCGCCACGTCCTTGTCCGCATACTTCGGTGCGGTGCCGTGCACAGGCTCGAAGAGCGCGCACCTGTCCCCGACATTGGCGCTGCCGAGCATGCCTATGTTCCCGATGAGGGCGCCGGCCGCGTCTGAGACGTAGTCGCCGTTGAGGTTCGGTGCTAGTATCACGTCATACATGCCCGGGCGCGAGATAAGCTGCTGGAACATATTGTCGGCTATCCTGTCATTTACCAGTATCTTGCCCCTTGGCACGCGTTTCCAACCATGCCTTGCCGCTTCCTCCTCGGTCACGACCTTGCCCCTGTACTCTCCGAGCGCCACTCCGTAAGCCCACTCCCTGAAGGCTCCCTCCGTATACTTCATTATGTTGCCCTTGTGCATTATGGTCACAGACCGCCTTCCCTCCCTTATCGCGAAGTCCATCGCCGCGCGCGTTATCCTCTCAGTCTTGGTCCTGCTTATCTGCTTTATCCCTATGCCCGCATCGCCCTCCAGCCGCACGCCAAGTCCTGTAGAGACCAGTCTCCTCAGCCTTGCCGCTGCCGCGCTCCTGTACCGCCACTCTATCCCTGTGTACAGGTCGTCTGTGTTCTCCCTGAAGACCACCAGGTCTACGTCACCGGGGTTCTTGAGGGGGCTGGGCGTGCCCTCGAGGTACTTGACCGGCCTTATGTTCGCATAGAGGTCTAGCGCCATCCTCAACGCGACGTTGACAGACCTGTAGCCTTCGCCCACAGGCGTGGTCACCGGGCCCTTGAGCAGTATCCC
>JASHXR010000011.1 GCA_030043435.1 Microcaldota archaeon | reverse complement strand
CCGCGTATGTGCGATATGCCGCGAAGACGGTAGGGCCCTTTCCCGTCACTCCGCTCTCCACAGCATCGGCCTTCCTTACCTCGTCGATGAGCTTGCGCGTGTCAGGGCAGAGGCTGCATGCGAGCTCGGTGAAGTCCTTCCCGGTCTTGTCGTGGAGCGCGTACATCTCCTTTGTGGAGAGCATCATCCTGGGCCTTGCGATTATATAATAGAGGTCTGGCACCTGCATCTGCGTTATCCTGTGCTCAGCGGCGCCCTCGACCTTGGCCCTCCCGCCGTGGAGGAGGAACGGCACGTCGCTGCCCACCCTGCTCGCCACGCGCTCGAGCTCAGCCATCGGCATGTCGAGCCCGTATGCCCGGTTAGCCAGTCTCAGGAACGCGGCCGCGTCGGAACTGCCACCTGCCATGCCGGCTGCCATGGGTATGGCCTTGGTAATCTTAACCCTGCAATGCAGCTCCATGCCCGCATGCCTGGAGAGCTCCTCTATAGCCTTGGTCACGATGTTGTTCTGTATCGCATGCCCCTCTATGCCCTCCTCTCCAGGAGCCACCTTCCTGACAGTCACAGTGTCGTGCAGCGTGATCGCCTGCATTATGCTCGAGAGCCGGTGCATGCCGTCCTCGCCCTTCCTGCCTATCGAGAGCGTTATGTTGAGCTTTGCAGGCGCGCATGCAGAGTATATTTCATTGCCGCCTACCACCCTCCTTGCTATGGTCCTGTACTCCCTGTCTGCGGTCATGTGCGTCGCCTCCGCGGTGCTGCGACGAGCGAGACCTGGGCAGAGGCGCTTATCCCTTCTCCCCTCCCGACCTCACTTAGTCCTTCTCCTGTCGTAGCCCCTATCCCCACCTGCGACGCGCTGACTCCGAGGGCGAGCGCAAGCCTTCTCTTCATCTCTGGTACGTGGGGGCTGAGCCTTGGGCGCAGAGCGGTTATCATGACAGTGACGTTGTTGACCCTGTATCCCATCCTTGCCGAGAGCCCTACCACCTCTGCGAGAAGTCGCATGCTGTCTGCATTCGCGTACCTGGCGTCATTGTCAGGGAAGCGGTGCCCGATATCGCGCTCGCCCAGCGCCAGCAGGATGGCGTTCATGACTGCGTGGCATGCCACGTCCCCGTCTGAATGCGCTATCGGGCTGTACTCAGTAGAGACAACGACACCGGCGAGCACCAGCGGCCTGGACCTTCCCTTCCTGATCCTATGGTCATCTGTGCCGCCGCCTACCAGGTGCACAGGCCTTGCCGCCTTTACTGAACGCATGTATAGATAGGGAAGGGAGCCGATTTAAAATGGTTGGTAGGCAGGGAAGGGCGCGAGGCTCATGCGTATTCCGTATATTTCTTGTTCGACCCGCGTGCCCTCTCTATCGGATACCTCAGCGCGGTCTTCTTCATCTTCTTCCTGAGAGCCGTGGAGAGGTCTACCTCGTATCTCTCCGCGAACATGATGACGGCCCAGAAGACATCCGCTATCTCATCCTCTATCTCGGGCCTCTTCCTCCCCTTCATTATCTCATCTGCCTGCTTATCTGATTTGTAGACGAAAGGCTCGAGGACCTCGGCAGCCTCGAGCGAGATGGCTATGGCAAGGTCCTTCGCGCCGTGGAACTGGTCCCAGTCCCTCTCCCGGTTGAACCTGCGCACCTCCCTCTTGAGCTCGCTTATGGTAGTGTTGCCATCCATCAAGAGCACCGCTACCACCTCTCATCCGGAGTTTATATACGGCTGGTGAGGCCGCGGCAAGGCCGGTACTCCGGAGCGGACGAGGCAAAGATTTAAATACGTTGAGAGGGAAAGGATAACTGCATTATCCACTCGCGAGTCTATCGTGTCTCTGGCAGTTCCTGAGGTCTGAATCGGGCCGCGAGCGAATCAAGTTACTGCTAAATTGGTGAATACATGGCTGAAAAACCGCATATGAACCTGATCTTCATAGGGCACATCGACCACGGCAAGTCGACGACAGTTGGAAGGCTTCTCTACGAGACCAAGGCCGTCACTGAGCAGGACCTCAAGAAGCTCAAGGAGGAGGTGGTCAAGTACAATAGGCCTACGTTCGAGTTCGCCTTCGTGATGGACCAGCTCAAGGAGGAGAGGGAGAGGGGCATAACCATAGACATCATGCACCGCGACTTCCAGACCCCGAAATACTACTTTACAATAATAGACGCGCCAGGCCACAGGGACTTCGTGAAGAACATGATAACAGGCGCAAGCCAGGCAGATGCAGCTGTACTGGTGGTCTCGTGCCCAGACGGCATACAGTCGCAGACTAGGGAGCACGCGTACCTCGCCAAGGTGCTGGGGATAGCGCAGCTGATAGTAGGCATAAACAAGATGGATGCGGCTGGATTCGACAAGGCAAAGTTCGAAGACACGAAGCAGAAGGTGAGCGACCTGCTCAAGACCGTCGGATACGATGTAAGCAAGATCTCGTTCATACCGTACTCTGCTCTCGAGGGCTCAAACGTCTCGGCCAAGCCAGACAAGATGCCTTGGTATACAGGCCCTACGCTGCTGGGCTCGCTGGACACGCTCGCAGTGCCGTCTAAGCCAGCAGACAAGCCGCTGAGGCTGCCTGTCCAGGACGTCTACAGCATAGCAGGCTTCGGCACGGTCCCGGTAGGCAGGGTCGAGACTGGAGAAATGAAGCCAGG
>JASHXR010000107.1 GCA_030043435.1 Microcaldota archaeon | reverse complement strand
CTGCAGCATCTCTGTCATGCCCTCCCTCTGCATCGGGAACCCCTGGCTGGAGAAGACGCGGTACGCCCTGTCTGCAAGCGCCTCGGCAGCCCCTGACCTTAGCCAGCCCTGCCTCTCGTGCTCCAGTTCGCTGCAAGCGGAGTACAGGGACTCGAGCTTCGGCCTGGACTGCGCCATAAAGAGGTCGACGAAGGCGTTCCCGGCCTGGTCGCGCCTGGCTAGCCCTGCCAGCTCCGCACCGCGTTCAGACGTTCCCCCGACTGCCCTCAGCCTGACCATGCATCTCGGATTGGAGTTACGCTCGCGTGGTATATATGGCTTTCTTCCGGTCTGTCCACGCTGCTCAGGGAGCTTGGAAAAGAAGCCCAGATTGCGCTGCAAGACCGCCGTCCAGTCTTCAGAGTGCAGAAGCGGCTGTGATATCACACCACATGCAGAGCCAGTAGGGGCAAGGCATCGTAGCGCTATGCCTGCGCCTTCCCGCCTGCGAGCCTGACCAGGCTCTCGAGCCTCGCGCACTCCTCGCATCCCTCCGCTCCTTCAGGCGGTTCGCTGTTGGCGCATATCCTCTCTGCCCTCTCCAGGAGCCTTGCCACCTCTGCAGTGTCCTTCTTCACCCTCTTTATCCTGGGTCGGAAGGGCATCTCGAAGCCGCTGTCCGTGGTGCGCCTGCCAGCGATGCTCTCGAACTCGTCCCTCGCCGGAGGCTCGAAGTAGACCAGGTAGAGGTCGTTGACAGGCCGCTCCCCTATGGCCTCTGCGATGTATGCGTAGCCGTTGAGCTGTATGCGGTAGATGGGCGCGAGCGCATCCTGCGTCTCCGTATACCTTGCTGTCTTATAGTCTACTATGGCGAAGCTCCCATCGGGTCTCTGGAAGATAAGGTCAGGGACGCCAGTGAACGTGGTCTCGCCCTTTACGACCCTGAAGGCAGAGGCCTTGACCCTGATTATCCTCTCCGCCTCTCCCAGCTCTCCGAGCCACGATGGTAGCTTGTTCTTCAGCGCGAAGTGGGCCTCGACTATGTGCTTCGTGTACGAGTCGATGGACAGGAAGATGCCGGGGAAGCCCCTCTGGAACGGAAGGTCGCGGTCGTGCCTCTCTATCCAGAAGCACCTGGGGCAGAAGCCGTCCATGGCGAGCGCGCCCAAGTCCTTTGCAGAGATGCGCATGGTTATCCCAGATATGCTGCAGGCAGGCCCTTATCGGTCCTCGGAGAGGAGCTGTGCCTGTGCCGCTCTAAGCATTGAGTCCTTCCAATCTCTTGCCGAGTTCGTTAAAGACCATGCGCTTTTTGTCTGCGCTTAGATGGAATGCGGTCTTCAATACGGCATTGTCTGCTATCGTAAAGATGTAATTCAGCTTCAGTATGCTCTCCTGCGCCGCTCCCTCTTTTACTGAGATGCGTATTCCATTCATCTTTAGGTTCGTTGTTATCCCTGCCACTATCACATTTCCGAACTCCTTGAACAGCACCAGCGCAGGCCTTATCTTGGAGTCTCCGCTATCCGCAAATGGCACTCTTGCTATTATGACATCCCCTGGATTAAACATTTTCCCATCCCTTATAATCGCCAGTGCCCCATACCTCCTGCATCTTCTCCTTCTGCGCTGCCATTACAAACCTCTCGAATTCCCTCCTCTCTCTTTCACCCTTTATGAAGTCTATGAGATTTGCTATGACCTCACTGTACGTCTCCCTATCGTATCTCTTTACCTTGTTCAGGGCCTCGACGACAGATCTACTGACCTGTATCGTAGTTACGCCGCTCTTCATTATAATCCCCTATATCTGCTATATAATGTTCTATAACTAATATATAAGACTATCGGACTGCCGGTGGTACCTGCCCGTGATGGAACCTAATCATACCAGTCCCGTCTTTGCATGAGTCCCGGGGAGGCAAAGACGGCGTATACTGAACGCACAACGCAGCATAACGCCGCTATCCTCTCCAGGCTGTGCCTGGCTGTCTGGTAAGCCGCAGCTGGCGGCGGAGGCGCCGCCGCTGCAGTCCTCACCGGCTGCTTCCATTCGAGCCCCTTCTCAGTCACGGAGACGTCGAGCTCGTACCCGAAGTACCTTCCGCTCTCCTCCGCGCTGGCCCTGCAGACCCATGCGCACATGGAGATCTCCCTGAGGAGCCTTCCTATGTGCTCGCATGCCTCCTCGATCCGCATGTAGTCGAGTCCCGTACACTCCCTCACTACCGCAGCCACTACTCTGTCCATTCCCTTCACTTCCCCTTCGTAGTCTATGCTTACCTTCATCCACTCACCCAGAACGCAGAACCTTGCACCAAGAAACAGAGCGCCTGTTTGTATAGCGAAGGCATCCGCTTTCCTGCTACTTTTATCATGCGAAAGATATATATACTTAACTACATAGTTATGTAGTAAAGGAAAAGTATATAAACTTTGGTGCGCAATTGATACTCGCCAGGCTGTGCCTGGCGCACCTAGAAACAGAACGGGGCGGCGCAAGCCGCCCCAATTATCCTCCAAAACCTTTATACGCATTGGGCTGCAAAATAACATCATGGAGAAGGAGAAGCGGATGGGACATGTATATGCAAGAATCGGTGTGGCTCCTGAGAAGGAAACGGACTTCAGGTACTACACCGGCCTGGTAGACACCGGCGCCACGCTAACGGTCCTGCCTTCAAGGGTGGCAAGGGAGGCCGGGATAGACAAGGGCAAGGCGGAGAGGGTTATGGCCGCTAACGGCATGATTACTCTGTATGCTGGAAGGGCAGAACTGAGGATAGGCGATAAATCCATCCCGGCAAGCGTCTGGATCTCAGACGAGATGGAGGAAGTGGTCATCGGCGTTACGACGCTGGAACTGCTCGGCCTAGGTGTCGCCCCAAAGAAGGAAAGGCTGATTAAGAAGCAGCTCATCTTCTACAGCGTCTTGGCGTCTGCTGCTACGCGATAGCCCTTTCCATTGCCTCACTCTTCATCCTCTCCATGCTGCTTCTTTCCTATGCGCCTTGCCTTTATTATGGTGCCGCCTTCCAGCAACTTCATCCATACTGCGTTTAGCGTGTTGGTAGTGTTACCGCAGCATGTGCGACGCCGTTGCCATTCTGCCCTGCTCCCTCAACCGCCTCAATCCCTTGCACAGGATACTTACCTGAGAAGCAGGCGTGGCACTTTCCCCCTCCGGTGGCGCTGATGAGCTCTGCGACGGTGAGGTACTCGAGGCTGTCTGCTCCTATCGCCCTTGCGTTCTGGAGCGTGGTGCCCCTGTTCGCGATCAGCTCGCCCCTGGTGGGAAAGTCGACGCCCATGAAGCACGGGTGCAGCACCTCCGGCGACGCCACCCTCACGTGTACCTCTGTGGCACCTCCCTCCTTGAGCGCAGCCACCAATATCGACATCGTCGTGCCCCTCACTATCGAGTCGTCGACAAGCGCTACCCTCTTGCCATCGAGGAGAGCAGGGTTGACATAGAACTTGTCCAGCACCGCTATCCTCCTGCTCTTCTGGTCCGGCTGCATGAACGAGCGCTTCCTCTCCTCGCTCACCCCGTTGAGCTCCAGTCCCGGGCTTATCCGTATCCCGCTCGCAGCGGAATAGCCCTCCCCTATGGGCCCTGCGGAATCAGGCACAGGCACGACTATGTCTACGTCTGCGCCGTGGTTCAGCGCAAGGGCCTCTCCAAGCGCGATCCTGGCGTTGCGCACGTTCACTCCGTCCATCACCGAGTCCTCGTGAGCGAAGTAGACCAGCTCGAAGACGCAGTGCGCAGTGCCGCGCTGCGCCGACGCAGAGGCCACCCCGTTCCTGCCTGCGATTAGTATCTCGCCAGGCCTGAGGTCGCCCTCCACCCTGCCGTTTAGAGCCGTTATCGCGATTGATTCTGAGGCCACTATAAGGTTAGAGCCCCTCGGGCCGTCGACGCTGCCCAGAACCATCGGCCTGATTCCCAGCGGGTCCCTCGCCGCGGCCACTGTGCCGTCTGCGAGGAGCACAGCTACCGCATAGCCGCCCTTGGCAGCTGCCATGAACGATTCCAGTGCGCCACCTATGCTTGCGCCTCCGGAGACGCTGCCTGCTATTCCGTCCAGTATCGCCTCGGTATCTGTGCCGGTGCGTGCTGCGCCGTTCTTGCCGTTCCAGAGTTGCGCGTAGTTCGGCACCGTGCCGTTGAACGCTACTGCCAGCCCATTGCGCTCCATCGGGTGCGCCTCCGCAAGCATGGCTGACGCGCTTGCCTTGCCTCCGCTGGTCGAGTATCTTACGTGGGCTATTGCAGCTTCAGCGCTGCCAGGCAGGACCATCATGGACCTCCTGCTCGAGATCGTGTCTACGCGCCCCAGCCCCTTGAGCGTCGCGATCTCCCCTCCCCCGGCAACGGCGATGCCTGAAGACTCCTCGCCGCGGTGCTGCAGGCGCCTGAGTGCGTCTAGCGCCACATCTACAGAATCGGGGCCCCTGACCGCTACCACTCCGCAGTGCTCCCTGGGCTTGCTTGCGCGTACCGCATTCATGTGCAGACCCCACCGGCCCGGCCTCTTCGCCTTGCCTCAGCCTCCGCTGTACCTTCTGTATGCCATTCCGCTGTCTACGTGTCCTCGCAGTGTACGCCCTATGCCGGCAGGAGCCGAGTCCCTCCACTGACCTCTCCATGCGGCTAAGGCTGCACCGCCGATATCTGCGCCAAGAAGGCTTATAAGGCTTGGTCTCGAATCCGTCAGATTACGTGGTTGCCGCGCACGCGCTGCGCAAGGCGTATAAACCCCAGTTGCGCAATAACAAGGATATACTGATAGGGGACTCAGACACTGGATTCTAAGGGGGTTGGGCGCATGCCCTATGCCAGCGTCGTCTCCTGATGCGTGGTTGAGCTAATGGCGAGGAAGCTATCTGCAAAAGGCAGCGCATGCGTCTTCTGCAGGGTCGTCTCCGGCGAGCTGCCCTCTGCCAAGGTGTGGGAGGATACGGACCACATCGCGATACTCGACATCAATCCAAGCATGCGCGGCATGACACTGGTCATTACCAAGGCCCACTTCGACTCGTACGCCTTCGAGATGCCTGACGGGGATTACGCAGCGCTCATGCTCGCGTCGAAGAGGGTGGCGCGGCTGCTCGAGAAGGGCCTCGGGGTCAGGAGGGTCGCGATGGTGATGGAGGGTCTCGGCGTCAACCATATACACATCAAGCTCTATCCACTGCATGGCCTGGGCAAGGCGTTTGATGAGACATTGTCAGACGGAAGGGTCTACTTCGACAGGTACGATGGCTACCTCACGACCCAGCTCGGACCGAGGAGGAGCGCCGAGGAGCTGGAGGAGGTGGCTGAGCAGATAAGAGGACTTGGAGGGGGCGCAGGGGCGCGGCCATGACAAGGATAATACTCGCATCGCAGTCGCCGAGGAGGGCCGCGCTCCTTAGACAGATCGGCCTCGACTTCGAGGCCATCGCGCCAAACGTGGACGAGGGCTCCGTACCAATGGCGCCTGCGCGGCCTTATACGATGAGGCTCGCCAGGATGAAGGCAGCCGCGGTCTCTGCGCAGCGGAAGAACTGCATCGTCATAGGCGCCGACACGGTAGTCTGCGTCGACAGCAAGATAATCAACAAGCCCAGGGACAACGCAGACGCAGCGGCCACGCTGAGGTCGCTGAGCTCCAAGGTGCACAAGGTGGTAAGCTCCATCTGCGTGATGAACGGGGTGACAGGGGAGACGGTGACGAGGTCGGTCTCGACCAGCGTGAAGTTCCGCGCCCTCGACGAGAGGACCATCGGGTGGTACGTCGGGACAGGCGAGCCCATGGACAAGGCTGGCAGCTACGGCATACAGGGCAAGGGCGCGCTCCTCGTCGAGTGG
>JASHXR010000106.1 GCA_030043435.1 Microcaldota archaeon | reverse complement strand
ACTATCGTTATGCCGGTAAGTATTATGCTGATGACCTGGCCTATCAGCACGGCGGAGAGTACGCGTGCGGTCCTCCTGCCAAGGCCCTCGCCCCCTTGATTGCTAGCCATGTTGACGCTTCATGTAACGCGCGCAAACGTTATATTCTTGGCGCCGTAGAGCAGGTAGGGGCTCGGAGCGCCAGTCTCATTAGGCGTGTAGAGGACGAGCTGGCTGAAGCCTGGGCTCACGTCGATGTAGGCGGAGAAGCGGCGCTGCACTGAGGTCAGGTTTAACACGCCCACCTGCGTGTTGTTGAGGTAGAGGTAGAGGGGCGTCTGGTTGAGCGCAGATATGGCGGAGATGTTCATCACGACGCGCATGGCATTGGGCGCGTAGATGACGATGCCGCGCTCGTTTGTCCCCCACCACATCGTATCCAGGGTGTTGTTGCACGTCCCGGGGCCGCAGAACTCATAGCCCGGTATCCACGTCCCTATCGGGTATGCTGTCAGCGCCCTGCCGCCTTTTGCGAGGACAGTATCCGAGGTGCCGAAGACGAACGTCGAGTTGTCGACGTATAGCGCATTCCCGAAAGTATCGGTCAGGTAGTCGTATATGGTAGCCTGCTCCGAGAGGTTGTATGCGCTCCTCTCCACTGCTATGAACTGGGTGTTGTAGTTGGCGAGCCAGACCAGCGTCTCGTTGGTCACGTTGCCAATGACAGGCGACGGATAGACCAGCCCCTCGCCCTCCTCGAGGTACAGTGATGCCGCTGCGACAGGCATCTCCTCAACCGACTGCTCCTGCGAGGTGTTCTCCCTGCTCGTGTAGCCCCCGAGTATCGGCTTGCCATCCATCGCAGTGGCGTAGTACATGGAGATCGCGGGATAGAGGTCCGGAGACGTCGAGTTCTGATCTGGGAGGGCAGGTAGCACAAGCACGGAGAAGTTACCGTTGAGCTTGCCAAGCTGCGAATATGCAGTCGGGATGGTGGCGTTTGCCGTGAGCGAGGCCGCGTATCCCTGCGTGAGCGGCATAGCGCCGTACTCGATCATTATAAGTACGAAGAAGACCGCGGCGCATATCAGGACCTGGGTCCGTGGCTTTCCCTCGGTCAGGTACGCGAACCCCAGTGCTGAGAGGACCGCAAGGCAGAGGGTCACGCCGAGGTCGAACCTGCCGGGCTCCCTGACGATGTTGAAGATGGGGATATGGCTGTAGGCCGCGTAGACTGCAGGTATGCCAGTCAGGGTGCCCATGACCTGCAATTCAGGACCCAGTGAGAGCCATCCGAAAGCGAGGAGGAGCACGAGCCATACCGCGGTGTTCCTGAGCTTGTGCCTCCTGAAGTCGAAGTAGAGCGCTATCAACGCAAGCGCGAGCACCGAGTAGCCGAGGTACGAGACCTTCTCGGTGACGTCAGGGGTGTAGACCACGTTGTTGTAGATAAGCCCGTATACGGAGTGGAAGTACGAGAGCGAGGCCGTGTGGAAGATGCCGTTGTAGTAGCTGGGCAGGAAGTACGATGCGAGGTTGTCGCTCCAGAGCAGCTGGTTCACCGGGCCGGAGAGCTGGTTGGCGGTAGCGAGCGTAGATGACGAGAGCAGGCTCTCGGTTATGGGGATGAGGAACGGGCTTCCCAGTATCAATATCAGCGCTACCATCGCCCCAAAGCGCACTGCAAAGCCCTTGTTCATGGCCATGGCCAGCGCGCTCCTCCTCCTGAGCAGCAGGTACGCTGCGCCTAGCAGCACTACGAAGACGATCAGGATTATGCCCTGCTCAGGGTCGCCGAAGAAGACGACAAACAGGAACGAGACGGCAGACGCGACGACATACCTTAGTCTCGTCTCCCTGACCATGAGTATGAAGAAGAGGAGGAAGAGAGGCACGAACTCTATAGACGCCCAGTTCAGGTGGCCTATGGCCTGCGCCGTGTGCATCGGGCTGAAGGCGAAGACGAGGCCGCCGAGGAACGAGGCGTAGCTGTTCTTGGTGAGGTAGAGCAGGAGCATGAAGGTGAAGAGGCCTGAGAGGATGAAGCCCAGAAGGAAGATTATGTTGTAGGCGAAGGCGAGGCTGACCGCCTGGAACGGTGCACTAAGGATGCCGGCAAGGGGCGAGAGGTCCTGCGTCGCGAGGTTGGCGCCGACTGGGAAGAAGATCAGGTGCGTGAAGTACGGCGAGGAGTGGAGCGAGAAGACGGAGAAGGATGCCCACCAGAGGTTCCACATGGACTGGTAGACGTCGCCTTGGCCGTTCGGCACATACGACGCTATGCCGAGCGTGACGTACCAGAACATCACAAGGGTTATCACAGTGTAGATGAGGAAGGCGGTGATGCAGAGCCTGAAGCGCCTGTCTCCTGCGAGCGCACCTATGCGTTCTGCGAGAGTGACGTGCTGCCTATGGCCGGCAGCGTGGACGTGGTGCTGCGGCGCGACGTGCGTCTCTGCCGTTACTGGCGTTGCCTCTCCGTCCAATCAGATCACGCGCTGTATTTACAGTGATGCATGGGGGCCGCAGGTCGACTTCCGTACAGTCTCTGCATCACAATTATACATCACAATTATGAAACACATAAGATAAAAAGCTTCAGTGTCCGAAGCGCAGCCTGAGTATCTCCATGGCGAAGAGGTAGACGTCCCTGCCCCTTACCTTCGTCTCCCTGTGTTCCTTCCACCTCACGGGCAGCTCGTATGGCATTATGCCGTCGCGCTGCGCGAGTATGAGCATCTCCGTGTCGAAGAACCAGTGGTCGCTGCGCACCCTCCCTGCCAGCTTCCTGGCGTAGCCTCTCTCGAGGAACTTGAAGCCGCACTGGTGGTCCTTGACCTGCGATCTGAAGAAGAGGAAGAGGAGCGCGTTGTATGCCGCGCTCAGGAAGTGCCTTGTTACAGTACGCTTTATGCTTGCCCCTCTCACATACCTCGAACCAGTAAGTATGGCGTTTCCGTCCTCGACCTTCTCGACGGCCTTTGGCAGATACGAGAGGGGCACCGAGAGGTCGATGTCCATGTAGCCGACGACATTGCCTCTTGCGATGCGGATAGCCCTCTTCAGGGCGCCGCCGCGCCCGCTCTTCTCTGCCCTGCAGAGCGCTACGACGTCAGGAAGCAGGGAGAGCCTCTGCGCGAGCTCCCTGGACCCGTCGGTAGACCCGTCCTCAGCGATTATTATCTCGAAGCTCCCTAGCGCCTTTGCAGCCCTGTATATCTTAGGGAAGTTCTTCTTGAGGTTCCTGTACTCGTTGTATACAGGGAGTATGATCGTCGCCCTTCTTCTTGCCATGAGCACATGCCTGCGTCTGAGACCTGACGGTTAGGATTTGACGTGAATGCAGATAAACCTTCCTGACTGCTGCTGTACCAACTTCGTCAGGCTTGCATACTGTAATGATGCAGCCATCACTTAAGACCGTCTATCGCAGGGTATATTGTGTTTATTAATTTTACTATTACATATTTACTTAGTAAAGGGGCTTACTAAGTAAGTGGTTATATGGAACTGTTTGACACAAAGCCGAAATCGAATCCGCGCCTGTTATATGGGAGAGAGAAGGAGCTAGATACGCTTGTAGGTAATTTGAGGCAGAAGAACTGGGTAATTCTGCTTGGACCTCGAAGAATAGGAAAGACATCGCTTGCCGAATGCGCCATAACGAAATTGGGTAAGAAGATATTTGTCTTGGATGCTAGGGAGAATAGCAACTTTACTGAAGCGTTAAACGGCTTGCTGGCAGTGCCTGAAAGCTCCTTGAGGGTGAAAGCAGAGATAGGCGTGCCGCACACTCCAGTAAAGGTGGGGGTAGATTATAGCAGAGTGCTCTCAAAGAGAGACCTTGACTCCTTACTTAAAAAGGTAGGTCACGCTTACATAATCCTGGACGAGGCCCAGTGGCTAAAGAACCCTAGGAGAGTCGTAATGCTCTTGGCCCACCTATACGATTACTATCACGATAATGTAACTTTCATTATAACAGGGTCTATGATAGGTGTAGTCAAATCGATTGTAGACCCCGGCGCCGATAGCCCTCTATATGGCAGGGCAATGACAAAAATGGAGATAAAAAGGTGGCAGTATTCAGTAAGTTTAGGGTTCCTAAAAGCAGGCACCGAGGAGTTGAAGCTAAAGCTTGATGAGAAAAAGGCACTAGAGGTAGAAGATAATCTGGATGGCTTACCAGGCTGGCTTACGCTATTTGGCTACAATTACGCACAGTTAAAGAATCCCAATACTGCATTGGAACATACAGTAAATGAGGCCAAGAAGATAGTCGCACAAGAGATAAAGAGCATTGCCAAGTTGGGGATAGGAACTCCAAGGCTTATTAAATTATTAACCATACTGTCGGATCAGCCGAAGAGATTTGTAGGTTTAGCCGAATCAAGCGGATTTAACAATACAAGTCTTTCAAAATATTTAAGCACACTAAACAAATTAGGGTATATAGAAAGGGATGAAAAGGGTAGGTACTTTATATCTGATCCTATGCTAGGACAGTTTATCAGGGATAGAATTGGGCATTATGCGTAATAGCTATACAGGATATAATAGCAGTCTATTGCCGACTGTAAGTGCGCAACCGCCACTTGAAGGCCACCTATCTCCGGATCCACAATAACGCAAGGCGCTTACGCCTGCATCAGGAATCCGTATCAGCATTAAGCTCCAGTGGAGCCACGCGCTGTTCGGTTACGCAACGCAGCACTGTACATCAACGAAGTTGCAGAAAAGGTTTAAATAGTTTCATCTTCACACTGGTAGTACAGTTGGGCGCGCCGGGCCTGCGGGGCAGATGCTGGCTTGGCGTGACGACAGGGGTCAATAGGTAGTCGGGTCTGGTACTTCACTACAGGTTAGTGGAAGAATTAGAGGAGTGGGTGAACTGAATGGAAATTGGAACAAGGGAGTTAGAGGAGGGTGGGACATACGAGGTCAGAGTGGACGCAAAGAACCCGAAAGGGGAAGGCATCGGCAGGATAAACGACATCGTCGTCTTTATCCGCAATGCGAAATCAAGGGCGGGCAAGACGTATACGGTAAAGATAACGAAGCTGCACCGCACCTTCGCGTACGCCGAGATGCTGGAGAACAGTAAGTATTTTATAGGTAACGGTAGCTTAATAGTCTAGGTTGTTTTCTTTTATTGCATCTCCCCCTTTGGGGCGATGCCGACCGAGATCCTACGTGACCGATTGACCAGCGTTAGTGTCGGTATTAGTAGTGCAGCATCTGTAGTATTGTGTTAGTGTTTATAGGCGCATGTTATGGAGAATAAGGACTTCTACGAAGCGGTGAAGAAGGGCACGACCACGATAGGCATACTCTGCTCAGACGGCGTGGCGATTGGGTCGGACATGAGGGCCTCGATGGACACCTTCATAGCAAGCACAGAGGCGATAAAGATATACAGGATAAGCGAGAACCTGGGCATAACGATCGCGGGGGGCGTCGGCGACGCTGAATACCTGGTCAAGCTGCTCAAGGTCCAGAACGAGACGTACATGATGGACGAGGGCAAGACGCTTTCGCCCACGGCCGCCACCTCGCTGCTTGCGATCATACTCCAGGAGAACAAGATGTTCCCCTACCTCGTGCAGCTCATACTCGCTGGTGTGAACAC
>JASHXR010000010.1 GCA_030043435.1 Microcaldota archaeon | reverse complement strand
CATTGTACTGTTCGAGCACGAGCTCCAGCTGCCTCGAGATCTCCATGTCTGCGTGGTAGCCCTCGTTCTCCGTTCCTGTTATCGTGGCTACGTTGACCGTGTAGCCATCTTCTTTTAGCTGGTCATAGAGCCTCACCGCCTCGAACATCGTGTTCGCGTCGGTATCCTCTGGATCTGCTAGGGCCAGCTGCGTCGCCCCGTTGAGGTTCTGCACCTTCCCGATAAGCGGCCCGCTTATCTTCGTCTTCTGGTAGAGGTCGTTGTCTATGTCTACCGCTAGGATGAGTATCCTCTCCTCCTTGTTCTTGAGCCTGAGCCCGCTCTCTGCCATAATATCGATTATTGCGCAGAGAGCATTTAAAAACACTTGTCAGGCAGTACGGCAGAGGCGCCTCTGCGTCGATACCCATGCGCAACGTATATATGTGCTATGCCAGATATAGATACGCCTAACATGCCAGGGTGGCAGAATCCGGTGATTGCGCCGGTCTTGAATTTTGTTCAAGAGCTGAGACCAGATGATGCAAACAGGCCAACCGGTGCCCGCAAGGGCTTTGGGGTTCAAATCCCTACCCTGGCGAATCCAAGATTCACCGACAAGATGCCTCAGTTATGCTGTATGACCTCAGGATTCCACAAGCGTACCTGCCTACCGCAAAATATAAATATCACGGACGGCGCATATATCCGGTGGGGCTGGATGGACAGTATGTCAATAAGCGTTACCGAGAGGCAGCCACGGTACGGGTCATCAGGCGATGTCGCATTGGTCTATGCGACTCTCTCGCGCATAGTAGTTGAGATAACCAGCGACGTGACCGAGATAATGCTCTCCAGGCTGGGGATGATGCTGCGCGACGACGACGTCAAGGCGCACCTCGACGAGGTCTTCCCATACCTCTATACGGTGGGCTTCCTCGCGTTCTCCGGCAGGCCTATAGACAGGGACAACATGGCGCGCACGCTGAGGGCTGTAGGGATGGAGCCCGACGACGGAGTCTTGAATGCGCTCCTCTCCACCGGGATCAGGAACGAGGTCATCTACCTCTACTGCCTCTACTATCTGCGCGTGATGGGCAGGGAGGCCAACGATCAGAGCATGTTTGCCCTTCTCGACGCACTTGGCATCCCGAACGACGCCAAGGCGGCGAGGTCGGTTCTGGGCATGCGCAGCTCTGGTACGCTCAGGTAGCCGCATGCACCGTCTGCGCAGCTCCTGGAGGCGCGCGGGGTGTGGAGGGCGGCGCCGAGGGGCGAAGCGAAAGGGTTAAAAAGCCAAAGCGATATAAAGCTCTGCTGTCATATACCCTAATGGGCTATGACAACAGGAATATCGTGCTCAACGAGCTAATAGGGCTCAAGGCAAGAGTGCTGAGGTCGCTGGATAGGAAGCAACGAGGCCTCTCAGGAAGGATCATCGATGAGACCAAGAACACGCTCCTGATAGAGACGGATGCGGGAGTGAAGAGAGTGGTCAAGAGATCGTCATCGTTTAGGTTCTACTCTGGAGGCTCGCACTTCGATGTCGACGGCATCGAGATATCCTTCAGGCCGTCGGAGCGGACAGGAAAGGCGCTCAGGTACTATAAGAGGCGGAGAGAGAGGAGAGAAGCGAGAAGTGGTGTGAATGGCTGACTGCATGGACAGGAGGTGCGCCCTCCACGGAGGCATAATGCCGAGAGGCATACAGCTTACCGGAAGGGTCGTCAGCGACAAGGCCAAGCGCACCGTCATAGTCGAGACCGACTTCGCCAGGTACATGTACAAGTACGAGCGCTTCCTTAGGCAGAGGTCTCGCATACCTGCGCACAACCCCGAGTGCATCGGGGCAAAGACCGGCCAGCGCGTCAGGATCGCGGAGACGAGGAGGCTGAGCAAGACGAAGTCTTTCGTCGTCACAGGAGTGGTAAAGTAGGCGTGTCTTTATGAGAGGAGTTGCTTCAAGGATAACCAAGGCGTTCGTGCCTATGTCGATAATACCGTGCGCAGACAACAGCGGCGCGTACGAGTTCAAGATGATACACATAATAGGCAAGACTGGAGGCGAGCACGGAAGGCTCTCCGCGGCCGGAGTCGGAGACATAATCTCGGCCAGCGTCACCAAAGGCACGGCCACGTATCTCAAGAAACCTGTGCGCGTCGTCATCATAAGGCAGAAGGCTCCAATAAGGAGGGCGAACGGCACGAGGCTGAGGTTCGAGGACAATGCAGGCATAATGATAAGCGACGACAACCTGCCCATAGGCACTGAGGTAAAGGGCGCGATGGCCCGCGAGGTCGTCGAGAGGTTCGTCAAGATAGCTGGAGTGGCTTCGAGGGTAGTGTGAGTTGATCCGCATGATAAGATCGAGCCAGCCTAGGAAGTCCAGGAAGTTCCGGTTCAACGCCCCTCTCCACGAGAGGCAGAAGTTCGTGCACGCCCACATCTCCAAGGAGCTCTCGAAGAGGCTCGGGATAAAGACCAGGAGCATAGCGCTGAGGAAGGGCGATACCGTGAGGGTGGATTCGGGTTCGCAGA
>JASHXR010000105.1 GCA_030043435.1 Microcaldota archaeon | reverse complement strand
TTCCACACCTGGCTGCCCGACGCGCATACCGAGGCGCCTACCACAGGAAGCATGATCCTTGCAGGGGTTCTCCTGAAGTTCGGCGGATACGGGCTGCTGCTCATGTTCCTCATCCTGCCCATCGCACACGCCTACGCACCTTACATGGCCATCATCTTCGCCTTCTCCGCGCTCTACTCGGCTGTGGTGACGTTCAGGCAGACGAACATCAAGCGCCTGATAGCGTACACCAGCATAACTGACATGGGCATAGTGGCGATAGCCGCAGCAGCGTACAACTCGCTGGGCACAGGAGGCGCGGTCTACGCGATGCTGAGCCACGCCCTCGCCATCTCGCTCCTCTTCCTGATAGCCGGGGCGCTTGACGAGGCGTACGGTACTCTCGAGTGGTCGAAGATCACAGGCGCGATGGCGAAGTTCCCCGCAATAGCATACCTCTTCATCGCCGGCGTTTTCGCCGTGGTAGGGCTGCCGCTCACCGCAGGCTTCATCGGCGACATACTCGTCTTCATCGGAGCGTACAGCGCCTTCGGGTTCCTCGGGCTCGTGCCGCTCGCCGGGCTTCTGATACTCGGCGCAGTGCTCTTCTGGATAGCGGAGAGGGTCTTCCTCAACCAGGCTAAGGTCGCAGAGCCGTACAGGCAGATAAGCCCAGTAGTGGTATACACGGGCATCTTCCTACTCGCGTGCACAGTGCTCCTCGGCACGCTTCCCTTCATCCTGACCGGAGCATCGGGCCTATAGCCCCTGCGTGCAGCAACCTTTTTATTCATCGCAGTTGTAGCATTTCCTATGACCATAGCGATGGCGCGCGGCGGTAGTCACACACACACACACACACACACACAGAACGCGCGCGAAAATAGGTAGTTCCTCCCTCGATTCCGCCTCCTCTTTCTCCGTCCATATACGCAAATGCAGCCTAAGCTCCAGCAGGACCCAGTCTGCGATGGAGTACCTGATGACGTATGGCTGGGCGATACTCATAATCGCCATAGTACTTGGCGTCCTCTACTACCTCGGAGTCTTCAACTCCGCCACGCTTGCGCCGAGGGCGCAGCCGGGCTCGTGCCAGGTCTTCAGGCCGAATGGGGCAGGCACCTCATTCGACATCGGATTGGAGGGAACGTGCAACAACGAGCTGCCTGAGTATGTAACGGGGTTCAACGGCCAGAGTAGCTACGTCTCCATAAGCCTTGTCTTGGAGCCGGTCCTTGACTCTGAATCGGTATCCGCATGGGTAAATCCAAGCACCGTAACTGGGCGGATCGAAATAATAAACACGCGCGGCATATATTTCAATGTTCAGAACAGTGGTGAGCTTTGCTTTTATCAGAATGGCGCGTCATCGGCCTATACCTGCTCATCCACCACCAAAATTAGTACCAATGCGTGGACCTTTGTCTCTGCCACGTATTCGCAGCCTACAGGTGCTGTAAGCCTGTACATTAACGGGCAAAATGTAATGAGCAACACGATAGGAACCGACCCAACAACCAACCATCCTGACGCCATAGGCGTATGCTCTTACTGCAGCTATGCGAACTACTTCACCGGGCAGATATCCAACGTACAGGTATACAACGCAACACTTTCTGCCAGCGAGGTCCAGGCGCTCTACCAGGAAGGAATCGGCGGCGCTCCTGTGAAGCCGCAGAACCTGGTGGGGTGGTGGCCGCTCAACGGGAACGCGCAGGACTACTCTGGCGACCTTAACAACGGAGTGGCTAACAGCGTCACTTACACGAGCTCGTGGACGAGCGGGTATACCGCGCCTTGACGTCGATATCCTTTCAGGTCTAGTGCTTGCTCATGCAGCGGCGTAGAAAAGCAGTTCCTCCTTCTTCAGCTTCTTGTTCTTTGGGTCTACTGAAAGGCCTGCAGATTCCAGGGTAAGCACTCCGACTATGACCTGCTGCATCTGGTCTGAAATCCATATTGGAGAATCGGCATTGATTCCCTCTATCTTCATCCTTGCGAGTGACTCATAGAGCGTGACAGGCCCATTCCCTGTCATGACACTCATTGCCTCGCCCTTCTCTATGCCCAACTCCTTTGCAATGCTGGCGGGCAGTATCGTTTTCGTTGCACCTGTGTCTATCAGCGCGGTGTAGTACCTGAATGTACCTCCGGTAACACTGGCAATCCCCACCTTTACATGAACGTGCCCCATCCTCTCCTCCTCAATGGTTGTCTGTCTGCGCTTCACAGCTATAAGCCTTCCTGACATATCGCAGTGCCATGGTCCAAGCGCTACACAACGCGGTAATCATACGCGTGCAAGATTTATATAAGTTTCCTTAACTCCACGATGTTGTAGATAAGTATAAATATTGGCTTGCTGCGGTCTCAGCCCGATGTCCTTTGCCCGAATCGCTTCGTTTCCTGACGCGAGGCAGGCTATGCAAAAGAATATATACCAAACACGGCATACTCTACCTGGGTGTTTATCTGGGCTACGACGAGCTGCTGGACCGCGCGTTCGAGATGCTTCCAAAGCTCTCGGCCGAGAACGTGGACTTCAAGATACCTGTGGCAGATTCGCTCATACAGGGCAACAAGACTCTGGTAAAGAACATCTCGCAGATGGCCGACACTGCGAGGCGGTCCAAGGAGGAGATAGCGAGATACCTGACCAAGGAGATAGCTGCGCCGATAAGCATAGACGGCCAGACGCTGAGCATAGGCGCGAAGATACAGCCTGGCGAGCTCAACGAGAAGATAAAGCGGTACTTCGAGACTTATATAGTGTGCAAGGAGTGCCACAAGCCCGATACTAAGGTGGCGGAGACGCAGCGCGGATACGTGGTCATAGTCTGCGAGGCCTGCGGCGCCATTTACACTGTGAAGAACTACCAGTAGAGTGATGGGATGCGCAAGTACAAGAAGTACACTGAGGGCCAGACGCACAAGCTTATGCTGCCGCGGTCAGGGGAGGTGGTAGGCGTGGTGGTGAAGGCGCTCGGCGCCTCGAACTTCATGATCGGGTGCTCTGACGGCAAGGAGAGGACGTGCTCCATACCGGGCAGGCTCAGGCGTGCCTTCTGGGTGAAGGAGCGCGACATGGTGCTGGTGAAGCCGTGGGTCGTCCAGGGGGACGAGCGCGGCGACATAATCTGGAGGTACAGCCTGATGGACAGGGACACGCTCATGGCAAAGGGCTACAACATACCCAGATAATCAGACTGCGGAGATCTCCTTGAAGAGCAGTTCTCCGTCGCTCTCCACACCGTATCTCTTGGAGAAGAACGAGGTTATGTTCAGCACGTCCCTCCTTAGGAAGTCGAGGGCCTTCGGATGACCCCTGCCTACCGCCTGGCCGAAGTCTATCAGGTACGGCACCTCGCCCCTCATCAGCACGTTGTACTCGCTCACGTCTCCGTGCACGAGGTTGTTCATGTAGAGCGCCCTGACGTCGTCGAGTATGGACCTCAGCGCCCTCTCGGGATTTGCAGCCACGGCGTGCTTGAGGAGTGGGGAGGGCACGCCAGCCTTGCCTATGAACTCCATAGCTAGCACGTTGCCTGCGAACGCGTACGGCCGCGGCGCGTGCACGCGCGCCTCCTCAGCCACCTTCAGGTTGCCGTACTCCTTCTTGCACCACGCGTACACCACCTGCATCACGTTGGACCTTATGCCGTTGAAGCGCGGGTCGCCGACGATGTAGTCCATCCTGTTTGAGAATGAGGAGGTCTCCAGCCTGAAGATTTTGACCACAACCTGCTCTTCCTCGACCTTGCTCCCGTGCTCAGCGAGATAGAGGTCGGCTTCCTTGCCCTTGCCTATTATGAAGTCCATCCTTGAGACGGCGCCGCGCACAAGGAGCTTGCCCAGCATCATCATGGTCCTGTTGTCGAAGACGCCCTCCTCTATCTTCAACTGCTCCTTGATGGGGAAGTCCTCCCTGCGCCTCATCTTCCTCCGGCTTACCCTCCTCGCCATAGCATCCTCTTCTCGCCTTC
>JASHXR010000104.1 GCA_030043435.1 Microcaldota archaeon | reverse complement strand
AAGAGGAGCCTAAAGATAGTGACGATAATAGCGGTGATAATCCTCGTGCTGCTCTTCGTGCCGTGGATCTGGAGCCTCTGAGGCCGGGAGCGCCAGGATCTCTACTCGCGGCGTTTGCCAGCAGCTGGACCCAGGCCGAGCGCTGCATACATCACAGGAAGGATTATGGTGGCATCGCCGTCTATCGTGACGTATTTGGCCTTCTCCTTCACCTTGCCCCACGAGACTGCCTCTGTCAGCCTCGCCCCGGAGAGGCTGCCGTCGTACTGCGATGCGGTCGTTATATATACGGCGTAATCGAGCCCGCCCTTGAACTGGTTCCACCAGATGACATGGTGCTTGGATATCCCGCCGCCCACCATGAGCGCTCCTGTGACCTTGTTCTCGAAGGCGATGTCGCTCAGGGCCTTCTCGTCCTTGAGGAGGTTCAGCCTTAACTTCCTCCTTTGCGCATAAAGGAGCAGCTGGGTGCCGAAGGCGCCGTCTACGATCCCGGGAACGAAGATAGGCACGTTGTTCAGGTACGCCTGCCTCAGTATCGAGTGCCTGTCCCTTATCCTCTTCCCGAACTCGCGGAGGAGCTCGTAGCCCGCATACTCCTCCTTGTAGTCCTTAGACGAGTAGATGTCGTCCATTATCCTCGTGAACTCATCCTCGACGGCGAGGCCGTACTCGTCGCGCTCTATGAAGATGTTGCCGAGCCTGTAGATGTTGAGCCTGTGCAGCCTGGCGTCGTCGGCATCGAAGGTGCCGAGGCTGTACCTGCCGCCATGCGCCTTGGCGAGGTCGTGGTCCAGGGTCCCGCAGGTGGTCATCACTGCGTCGAAGCGCCAGAGCGAGTCGGCGATCATGCCTCGTACCCCAGTCGCGATTATGTCGGCGGGGAAGGAGAGGAAGTTGAACGAGTCCTTGTCTGACAGCATGCGTTCCGTTATGTCTATCCCTGCAACCATGTTCTGGGCTGAGAAGCCGCCCATCCGGCTCATGCTCCCCACCAGCTCGCTGACCTTCATGCCTCTCGCTATCCGTATGTCCTTCACGCCGTTCCGGAGCATGCGCTCCTTGCCTCCTGCCATCCGATCTACCTGAATCACAGGACACCTGTATTGTAGGATACTGCGCGCTGGTGCGGATGCCTCTTGGGCATAGGCAGCGCCGCCTTGCTCCTCCAGCTTATCCTGTCCTGATTAGTATAGTCTGTTCCTTCTGGTTCTTAATCCTTCTTGGCCGCATCAAGCAGGACCATATTCGCATTGTCAGGGAAATGCCGCTTGCCGACTGGGCAGGGCGCTCGCGCGTGAACGTTCTCGATTGGAATAGGCCGCTCGGCGGTATTCCGTTACGCAAAACCACCAGTTCCTGCAACGAAGGGTTAAAAGGGCGGTCATGCGACAGCAGTAGTCAGGTAAAGGCGCGTTACCAAGGTATCCGGCCTGCCACTATTCGCCGATTCTGGTCGCCTTTTTAAAGCTTCTTTGCCAATTTAATCTGCTTTTTTTAAGAGCGCTTGAGAGTACATGTGGTGGTGAGTATGGCGTCAAGAAGTGCAATTGCAAGGAAGTTCAGCCTCTACGACATAGAGCAGTTCATGAGGGAGGCAGGTGCCGAGCGCATCACCGAGGATGCGGTCCTGGGCCTCGAGAAGGAGATGGAGAGGCTTGCGGAGAGGATAGCGTCAAACGCGAGGAGATACGCGGTGCATGCGGGCAGGACGCGGCTGATAATAAGGGACGATGTGCTTCTCACAGGGATAGGAGAGGGCGGCGTGGCAGCTCAGAGCAGCACTGCGAACTTCATCAGGAAGGCCAGCGCCACGAAGAGCACCTCAAGAAGCGAGAGGTAGAGCGTCACATCCGTCTCCCTCGCCCTCTTCAGGTTCATCACAACGTGGGTCAGGCTGTATATCTTCTTGCCGTACGGAGCCTTGAGCGTGCCGTCCCTCTGCCTTACGCCGAGGTCGTTCACGTGGAAACCCTTCCTCAGGTGGAGCACGAACTCGATTATCCATGGCATGAAGATGATGATGCCGAAGGCCTCGGCGTGGCCTATCACCATTATCGCCACCAGCGCCGCACCCACCGCGTAGGTGAAGCTGTCCCCTGGGAGCATCCTTGATCTGTACCAGTTGAACGGCAGGAAGGCTAGGATTGATGAGAATAGGAGGGCTGCAAGAAGCGCTCCGGTGTATGTGCCGAAGAGGATGCAGTAGGCGAGGAGGCCTGCCGAGGCGATCAGTGAGGTGAGGGGCTGCAGCCCGTCGAACCCGCCGAGCAGGTTGAACGCGTTGGAGACGAAGATGATGGCGAGAGGCAGCACCAGGAGAGGATAGAGGAGGCCCAGATTGACCACGCCTATGAACGGGAGGGAGACCTGGCTGATGCCTGCGTTGACGGCGATCAGGGGCAGAGCGCCGAGCAGCGTCAGGACAGGCTTCTGCCACTGCGCAAGCCCCTTTCTTATGTCCCTCCTGCCTGTGGACGCCACCCTCGTCCCCTTCACGTTTATGTCGTCGAGAAACCCGACGAATGCGATCAGGGTTATGGAGAGAGAGACAGCGATGAGCTGGGTGAGGGAGGTAGACCCAGGGGCGAAGACGAACGTGGCTCCGAACACGTAGACCAGTATGCCGACAATCACCCCGAACGCAACGGCCAGGCCTCCGCTAGACGCGATGATCCTCGGCCTCTCCTTGTTGCGGTCCTCCGCGACTATACCGGCATCGAAGAGGTAGTCCATAAGGAAGCGCGTGCCTATCACTGTGAACAGGAAGGCGAGAATCGCAGGTATTATAAGCGTCAGGAAGGTAGTGTACATGGTCTAGATATCCTTCTGCACGCTTAAATAGCTTTTGCGCTGGTGCCGAGGCAGGAAGAGATAAAGAGAGGCGGTGAGCGAGATGGCAGGCATAGTGCTCTTGGTGTACATACTCTTCTCCATTGTCGTCTTCCTCTTCATGCTCTCCCTCGACACGCGCCATCTGCTGAGGAAGGGCGAGGCCCAACGCCCCATACGGCGTGATGGCTATGAGCCAGACGTGCTTGTCATGGTGCCGTGCAGGGGGATCGACCTTACGCTGCAGAGGAACCTCGACTCGATTATGAACCAGAGGTACAGGCGCTTCAAGGCCGTCGGCATTGTAGACCGAGCCGATGACCCAGCAGTGCCTGCGATACGGAAGGCGGGGATGGAGCTCGTGGTAGCGGGAGGGCCGAGAGGAAGGAGCAGCGGGAAGGTCGTGGCCGTGCTCCAGGCGCTGAGGAGGTTCAGGACGTATGGAGTCTACGTGATAGCCGACTCGGACATAGAGGTCGGGAGGGAGTGGCTGAGGGACCTCGTCGCTCCGCTCGCCGACAGGCGGATCGGCATCTCGACGATGTTCCCCCGCTTCAACCCTGTCTCAGGCTTCTGGTCCAA
>JASHXR010000103.1 GCA_030043435.1 Microcaldota archaeon | reverse complement strand
CGACAGTCCCAGGTATGCGTACTCGTTCGAGCTGCGCGTCGCGACGCAGTACGGCACGCTCTCGGCGAACCTCTCGAGCGAGGAGAGCACCGCAAACGTGACGCTGCAGGGAGCGGTGGTGGGCTCTGCCACTGTCGCCAGCGTAAGCGACCCTTTCCAGCCGCAGGCAGACGAGTTTATAGGCAGCGGGGGTGCCTACTCTGCAGTCAACTCGAGCGCGTACTCGGCATACGCGGAGGCACTGGACAGCCTCTACAGCACGCTCGACTACTACAACGACAGCCCGGATAACGGGGATGTCGGCCAGGCGGTGTCCTACTACGGGGAGGAGAGCTCTGCGCTCATCTCTTCGGAGAGCGGCGCAGATGCGGATGGCCAGGGCTGCGAGAGCTCTGGAGCTGAGTACAGGTGCAACTCGTCGATCCCGTTCGACTACGTGATCGACATGGCAGTGGACGAGTATATGGGACTTGGGAACCAGACTCTCTCTTCGGACGGCTCCGTGATCGAGCTGAGCGTGAGTTGAGCTGATGAGGGCGCAGTTCGCGACGTTGGAGGCCCTCGTGGCCCTGCTCATCTCGGTCTCCGTAGTGTCGTCGTTCTCGGTCTGCCTCGCGCTGGTGCCTAACCAGGAGTACGGCTCAAGGGCGGGGCTCGCTACTGCGACTGCGGAGTACGACCTGATGAACGGCTTCATGAGGAATGCGTCGGAGTCGGGATGCCTCGACCTCTATCTATCAGGCTCCTCGGCCCCATGCCTTGACCGGCTCATGGGGGAGTATGCAGCGCTCTACGGCATCGGCAGCCTGTCTCTTGTAGCGTCCGGAGTACAGCAGCAGGCTGCGAAATCAGGCTCTGGCCCAGAAGGTACGGCAGCTTGCTTCCCCTACCAATACGAGTCAGTACTGTATACGATATGCTTCGAGAGCGGTGATTAGATCTCCTTCTATGGCCTCTTGCTGCTTGTCGTCGCGGTCCTGCTCGTCGAGTACGCAACGTTCACTTCTGCGGGCTTGTCGGATATGGCCAACATCTCGCAGGCTTACTCGCAGGGTACGGAATCCATGCTCGTGCAGGCGTATGCAGACTCCTTCGCGCTGCAGAACCTGAGCGTGGGCTACCTCAACTACACCGCTGCGAGCGGGGCGCTCAGGGTGAGCGGGATCGGAGGCGAGTACGTGATCTCAACTCCTGAAGGAGAGTATGTGATCCGAGGGCAGTAGGGAGGGGATGAGCTGCGCACCGGCGCGCGCTGCCATCATCAGATATGTCTGCGCAACAAGAGGCAGAAAGAGTTATAAGAGGTATCTGAGATAGGTTAGGGCAGGATTGATAAAGGTCAGGAGACAGGATGTGATCGCATGAAGGTAGGGCTTGCTGATACTACGTTCTCGAGGTTCGACTACGCGCCCGTAGTCCTCGGCGTCCTCTCCAAGTCGGGCCGCGGGATAGAGGTGGAGAGGTATACGGTGCCAGGCATCAAGGACCTGCCTGTAGCGTGCAAGATCCTCTTTCGCAGGGGGTGCGAGCTCGTGATAGCGTGCGGGATGGCGGGCAAGGCGCCGATAGACAAGCAGTGCTCTCATGAGGCGTCGATGGGCCTGCAGGCGGTGCAGCTCGGCGAGGGCAAGCACGTACTCGAGGTCTTCGTGCACATGGACGAGACCGCCAGCGAGAGGGAGCTGATGGCCATCTGCGAGGACAGGGCGAGGAAGCATGCGGAGAACGCGCTCCTGCTCCTCTTCGGCCAGGACGAGCTCAGGAGGAGGGCGGGGACAGGGAGGAGGCAGGGCAGGCCCGACGAGGGCCCGCTGGGGAGTGATTGAATGGTCTCTATAGCGATAGTAAGGTCGGAGTTCAACGAGGAACTCACCTCGGAGATGCTCGGGTTCGCAAGGGCGCGGGCCAAGAAGCTCGGGCTCAAGGTCGTCGCCGAGGTCACGGTCCCTGGCGCCTTCGACATACCCGTAGTCGTGGACAGGCTGCTGCGCAGAAAGGATGTCGACGGAGTCGCGACCATAGGCGCGGTGGTGAAGGGCTCCACGAAGCACGACGAGCTCATAGCCTATCAGTTCGCAGCTGCGATAACAGGGCTCGCGATAAGGTACGGGAAGCCGGTAGGGCTGGGCGTGATGGGGCCCGGCGCTACCTGGAACGTGGCAAAGAGGCGGACCAGGCAGTACGCGGAGCAGAGCGTCGAGGCGGTGGCAAGGGTGCACGGGGTCCTGAAGGGGATCTGACCAGTGTAACGGTTAGGACCCCAGGCCAGACTGTCTCGCAGCTACTCATTTTATGGATTGGAACATTAGCGCCGAGCCGCAGGTTCCCGCAGAGCTTAGCGGGGACTGGCTTGACGCTGCTACTGTGCCACTGGAATGCTGGCACAGCTAGCGCTGATGAATTATAAAAAAGAGAAAAAGAAGAAAAAGACTAGGAACCCAAGAGGGTCACGTAGTCTTTATGGTTATCGTTGCAAACTGCACGGTCAGCCACGGGTTCGACGCGCTTGGAGCCCCGGACCCTGAGGTGTAGTTGTACCAGAGCTTGCCCGTGTACGACGCGCCTACTGCGGCAGGGTTGAAGATGGCGCTGCCCGGAGTAGACGAGATGCACGGCAGGTTGACTATCGTAGTCTGCCCGCCCGACACCAGCGTGACCGTGTTGGCCGGAAGGATGTTGGCTACTGTTGAAGTCGATGTGGATGGGTAGTAGAAGACGTTGCCGGCGAACGCGTTCAGGTAAGGCAGTCCGTTAGTGGCTGCAGTTGCAGCGCATGCGACCCCTATGTTATACTGCGTCGCGCCAGTGGCCTGGCCTACCGTGAACGAGAGCATGCCGTTAGATGCCATCGTCTCGGTCTGGCAGAGATAGCCAGCCTGCGCTGTGCACGAGGTGCCCAGTGACGCTGCTCCGTTGAAGATACCAAGGTAGTACAGGACGCCGAGTACTATGGCTATTATTAGGATAGCCCAGCCGTACGTCATCAGGTACTCCATAGCGCTTTGCAATCTAGATCCGAATCTCTTCGCTCCCATGTCATATCCACCTGTAGTATTCAAGACTCACTGCTTTCACAGAAAGATGGAATCGAAATGTATATAAATAGATAGGTAGGGGCTTCGCAGTGGAGTGGCGCAGCTTGACCGTACCTTATCCTTATGTGAACAGCATGCCAGGATTTGGCGCCACGGGATAGTGACGGTGCGGCAGAGGCTTACGGACAGGGCGATGGCGCGGCTGAGGCCCTATCGGACGCCAGCCTGCGTCCAGATGCTTTTTATACCTTGCCATGCATATCAGATAGAAAACACTACCGTGATTTTATGCTATGCGAGAGGTGCGGCGCTGACATCTACAAGCGCGAGGTCTGCAGGCAGTGCGGCAGGAAGATGTGCACGAACTGCGTCAAGAGCTCGAGGCGCGTCACCAAGACTGTCAGGATAGTCATCTGCAAGGACTGTTGGTCGGTCATGAAGAAGCGGAAGGCCTTCAAGTCCATGAGCAGAGATCAGGCCTGACCCATTCTCTTTACAGCTACCATGATAGGGCTGGCGCTCTCTGATCCGAGCTCCATCTGCTTGACGCCGCTCTGGCCTGCGACGCCTTCATGGGCCTCCTTGGCGTTTACGCTCTTCTTTATCTTCTCCATGTTCTCTTTTATCATGCGATACGCCTCGCTGGAGGACTGGCCCTCGTAGTGCAGGACGATGGGCTCCGATTTTCTCAACCGCATCTCTTTTCTGATCAGCTGTATGCCCCTCTCGAATTCCCTGACGCATGCCTCTTCCAGCAGCTCTCTGCTCATCTCCCTGTCGACATATGCGACGCCGTGCTTGAATGAGACGGCATCCGAGCTCTGAAGCTTCTTTATCAGGGTGAAGTGCTCGGGCCTTATCTCGACAGGGCCCCTCTGCGTATGCAATGAGTAATATCCGTTCTTGTCTATCTCCTTGTTCATCGCGTTGGCGTCTGCCTTCTTCAGGGCCTCTGCGACGGCACCTGCCTTCTCCTTGAAATCGGGGCCTATCTTCGCGAATGCGGGCCTCACCTCGACGCTGAACGCCTCGACCTGCCTTATCTCCAGGTGCTTTATGTTGGTATACTCGGTTATCAGGTAGGAGAGCCTCTGCAGGACATTGTAGGTATAGTCCTCTGTGACCTCTAGAGTGGCCTTTGCAAGCGGCTGCCTCAGCTTGAGGTCGGCTTTCTCCCTGCTGAAGAGTATCGCTGTTATCGCATCCTTCGCTATCTCCATAGAGCGCTCCTGCTCGATGTTTATATTCTTCTTGTCTGCCTTCGGCCACGCCTCCATGAATATGCTCTTCTGGGCCGAGTATCTTTCCAGGTACACCGCCTCTGCGACAAATGGTATCGCCACCGAGGACAGGATGAGCGTCTTGCGCAGGACATAGTTTGCGACGTCTATCGTGGCCTTGGCCCTCTTCCTGTCCCCGTACAGTATCTTCTTCTTCGCGAACTTGAGATAGAACCTGCTCAGGTCCTCTATCACGAACTGCTTGATCGCAGACGTGGCCCTGAAGGCCTCGTAGTCGTCCAGTCCCGCAGTCACGGTGCCGGCAAGCGTCTCGACTCTTGACACTATCCACGCGTCTATCTCGTCGAGTCTCTTGGCAGAGAGCCTCTCCTTGAGCCTTGGCTTGTATCCTATAGTCTCCTGGTACTCAGAGAGCAGGTTGGAGACGTTGTGTAGTATCGTCACTGGCTTCTCGTTCTCCTTTATCTCCGAGTCGTTGAGGCTCCTGTTGAGTATAGGGTTGTAGTCGAGGCACCACAGCCTGAACGCGTCTGCGGTGCCCGACTTGGTGAGTTCGTTCAGCGGCTTGAAGTTGCCCAGGCTCTTGGACATCTTCTTGCCGTCGGTGCCGAACATGATCCCGTGGACTGCGATGTGGTCGAAAGGCCTCTTGCCGTATACCATCATGCTCGTCTTCAGCATGTACTGGAACCAGCCGCGTATCTGCTCAACGTATTCCGCTATGAACTCGGTGGGAAGGAACTCGCCGAACTCCTCCGCAGTAAGACTGGCCCTGAAAGCGGAGCCGGAGTCGAACCAGACGTCTAGTATGTCCTTTATCCTCTCCTTCTCGGCTCCGCATTCACACCCGAGCCTTATCCTGTCTATATACGGCCTGTGCAGGTCAGCCAGCGAGTCCACGGCGTCCTTGTCTACCGCGCGCTCCTTCAGCTCTTGGATGGACCCTATCACGTCTGTCTTGCCGCAGGAGCCGCACCGCCATATCGGCATCGGTATGCCCCAGTACCTCTGCCTCGAGACCGTCCAGTCAGGCGAGTTCTCCAGCACAGCCCTCTGCCACCCCTTGACCTCTCCCGGATGCCATCTCGTCTTCTCGTTCTGCTTCAGGAGCCTCTTCTTCATCCTCTGCACGTTGAAGAACCACTGCGTAGTTGCCATGAAGATGAGCTTTGAGCCGCACCTCCAGCAGTGGGGGTAGCTGTGCCTTATGCCGCCGCTCTTGAGCAGCGCGCCAATGGCCTGCATGTCGCGCATGACAGCCTTGTTAGCCTCGGCTGGGACCGTGAGTCCCCTGTACTCCCCGGCGTCGCCATTGTATGACGCGTCGGGGTTGAGAGGCGAGAAGACAGGTATCTTGTTCTTCACGCCCAGCTGGTAGTCCTCAACGCCGTTGCCGGGGGCGATGTGCACGAGGCCGGTGCCCTCCTCCATAGAGACCATCTCCGGGGAGAAGAGTATCCGGTGGTACCTCCTGTACTCCCTCTGCCTAGGCACCTTCGCCTCGAGAGGGTTTATGTAGAAGACCCCTTCGAGCTCGCTCCCGTAGAACTCGCTTATTATAGTGGAGCTCTCGTCAAGCTGCTTCGAGAACGCCTCGAGCCTCTCCTTTGCCAGTATCAGCTCCTTGTCGCGCATCCTCACCCTTACGTAAAGGGCCTTCGGGTTCGCCGCTACTGCCATGTTCGCAGGGAGCGTCCACGGCGTGGTAGTCCATACCGCAAGGTACGCCTCGCCGCCTATCTCGGTCTTGGGCCTCGACCTTGCGCCGTCTACCTTGAATGCTATGAACACAGAAGGATCGTCATCGTCCCTGTACTCCACCTCCATGCTCCCCTGAGAGAGCGGCGTCTCGCAGTGCGGACAGTAGACGAGCGTCTTCTTTCCCTCGTAGAGGAAGTTCCTGTCTGATGCTGCCTTGAACATGGCCCACGTAGCCTCCATGTACTCCTTCTTGTATGGCAGGTATGGATTGGAGAAGTCGAGCGAGATGCCGTACCTTTCGTAGTCTGCGTCCATCCTTCCCACGTACTTGAGCACGTACTCCCTGCACCGCCTGACGAACTCCTCGACGCCTATCCTCGTCTCTATCTCCTTCTTCGAGGCTATACCGAGCTCCTTCTCCACCTTGTTCTCTATAGGCAGGCCGTGCACGTCGTAGCCCGCCCTGTCCATCACATTGAAGCCGCGGTATCTCTTGTACCTTACAAAGAGGTCCTTCAGCGACTTGACCCAGATGTGCCCCGGATGGAGGTCTCCGGTCACGTACGGCGGGCCGTCGAGGAAGTAGAAGAGCCTGCCGGACCTGTTCCTCTCCCTTACAAGGCCCGTTATCCCCTCCCTCTTCCAGTACTCGGCTATCGCCTCCTCGCTCTTTATGGGGTCAAGCATACGAACACTGCGGTGCACGCGGGATGTGCCCGCGGACAGCAGCGCGTCGCGCAGGCAGGCAGTGTATGTGTACAGCACGCAATATTAATATGTTAATGTGCAGTGGATAATGGGTGGTGGCCGCGCGCCCCGACAGCTCGCGGAGAGTCCATCTGGTGCGGTATAGATGCGGGCTGCTGATGCGGTGACGTACTTCAGGGTAGGGCTTGCGCTACTTGTGGTCTACCTCATCATAGCGAGGGTAAACCCGATCCTGATAGCAGCTCTTATCGCGTTCGTGATGCTTCTCGACGCCGCAGACGGCTATGCCGCGGTATGGGAGGGCAGCGCGCACAGGGTCTCGCTGTACCGGTACATAAGGGCGGCGATGGGCGATCCGAGGTACGCGCCGCTTGTCAAGAAGGTAAAGCTCAAGCTTGCAAAGACTGCCAAGTTCGGGCCCAGGATCGACGTCGCAGGGGACAGGGTCGTCGAGTACGCGCTCTGGATAGTATATGCTTACGTCATGGTCGTGCCGCTCTTCGTCCTACTTATAGTAGTGGTGAGGAACTCGTTCGTCGACGCGCTCATGGCGGCGAGGGGCACCTCCTCGAAGATGAAGACAAGGTTCGCAAGGCTCGTGTACTCCTCGAGCATAGGCAGGGGCGGCATAAACGTCGTAAAGTTCCTAACCTTCTCGTACCTGGCCTTCGTCTATGTCTGGCATTACCCGATATGGATAGGCTACGCGCTCGTCGCTGTGCTCGTAGCGTACATGCTCGTCAGGGGAGCGGCTGAGGCGCACGAGGCGCTCTCAGGGTGAGGAGCATGTGCCTTACGCGCCTCCTCTACAGGGCGGTCAGGTTCAGGACCGCAGCGGCAAGGTGCAACGGCATGCGTCTGCGTCTCCTCCTCGCAGACGGCGCGGCGAAGCAGATGCTTGGCCTGATGCACAGGGAGCGCATAGGCGCCGACGAGGGCATGCTCTTCTCCTTCACGCGCGACGACAGATGGCCCATCTGGATGCTGAACATGAGATTCAGCATAGACATAGTATGGCTCGACAGGGACTTCATGGTGGTCGGGCTTGAGAGGTCTGCGAAGCCGTGTGCGTCTATCATAGGGTGTGCGACGTACAGGCCTGCGCAGCGCGCCAGGTACGTCCTCGAGCTCAAGGCCGGCGGAGCCTCCAGATACGGCATTAGGCTCAATGGAAGGCTGCGCCTGAAGTTTTAGCTCGTATCTAGCGGATAATCGCGCTTCGCAGCCGCATGGTCAGTAGTCTTGGCATGGCTCTTGAGACACAGGATTATCCCGTCTTCTCTCCGATGGTCCTCGCGAACTCCTCCTTCTCCCCGTCGGAGAACGCACCCCTCACCGGCTCGAGTATGGATGAGATCGCGTCTGCAGCCGCTCTCTTCAGGTCCGATGGATGCAGCCTCTTCTCACTGAACGCAGACTCGAGTTCTGCATACGACTGGAACTGGACAGCACCGCCGTACTTGGCGCTCCTCTCGACACTGAGCCGCTTCGCTATCGGGAAGATGACGTACCTGCAGAGCTCGAGCACCGGGTTCTGCTCCACAGCGCCGGCCGGGCACCACGCGGATGAGAGCAGCGCTGTTATCTCGTCAGGCGAGGCGAGCACAGGTATCGCGGAGCCGGGCCTGGACTTGGACATCTTCATGGCAGCGACCTCCTCCTCCTTCCCCGCAGACGCGGCCTTCTGGGGCTCAGCCAGTCCTGCTAGGAGGTGGCTGTGCAGCGGAACTATCTCATTCAGGCGCAGCTCGCGGAAGAGCTCCTTCGCGAGCATGTGCACCCTCCTCTGGTCTGTGCCTGAGTGCGGGATGTCCACGCCCAGCGCCCGTATGTCCGCAGCCTGCATGACCGGATATATGTACTGGGAGACGTGGAGCACCTCCTTCTCGCTACGTCCCTGTATGATAAGGGTGCGTGTGGCCCTGGCCATAGTCGTCCTCGTAGCCATGGACATGACCAGCCTCCAGTACTCGTCGTTGTCGCGGTAGAGCTCCGAGCCGAGGACTACCTCAGTGCCGGGACAGAACGTCTTGAAGAGCTTCCTGTAGAACTGCGCGGCCCTGGAGATCCTGTCCCAGTCGCCGCCCAGTTTGTTGTTCGCCACGGTGTGCCAGTCCGCGAGGAGGACCTGCGTCTTGACTCCCGCTGCATGGAGGTCGTTGACCTTCTTCCCTATGACAAGGAGGTGGCCGATGTGCGGCATACCGCTTATCTCTATGCCGACGTAATGGACAGGATGCTCCTTGCTCTCGAGCAGGGCGCGCATCTCCGCCTCGGTCACTATCTCCTCGGTAGGCTCCGACCTTATCAGCCCGAGCCGCGACTCTATGTCCATCGAACCGGTGTATAATGCAAGCCAAGGAATAAAAGGGTGACGCAAGGAGGGGCAGGATCCGGTGACGCCTGGTGCACCTCGCAGCGCCTGTAGTATGGCGACCTCGGAATGGCTTATATATCTGTTTATATATCTGATGTATTATAATAGAGCAGGCGCAGGGAGAAGGAGAGGCAGGTACGCAGGGATCGGGATTCGATGGCTAAGGACAAGTCCAAGGGCAATCCGGGCAGAGAGGCAAGGAGCGCGCGGCCGAAGCACGGCCAGTCTGCCGTCGAGTACCTCACGACCTATGGCTTTGCCATCCTCATAATCGCCATCGTCGCAGTGCTGCTCTATATCTATGTCGGCGCGCCGTCGTCGTCGGCGCCGTCTACATGCACCTTCAACTCAGGCGCATACTGCAACGACGTGGTCTTCGGGTCCAACAGCGTGGGGTCTACGGCTGTGCTGATCATCTCTAACTCCCAGCAGTATCCAATCTCTGACCCGACCTTCATGATCGACACGCAGAGCCAGGGCAACGTCACAGGCACGTGCACCCCCGACTTCGTGCTCCCCGGAGGGTCGATGGTCTGCAATGCGCTCATACCTGCGACATACGCGCAGGGCAGCCTTGTCACCTCGACTGCATATGTGAAGGCGACTACATGCGTCACAGGAAACTCGGCTGCGACGTGCGGCAACGGCTCTTCGCAGACCGTATCTGCAAGCGTGAACACACACGTGCAGGCGCCGCTCTCCAGCACGCCTGTCACCATAACGATCAAGGCTGCCAACGCGACGCAGGTCTCTAACGGCACGCAGGACGAGCTTCTCGCCACAGTGACGCTGCTTGGATACCCGTACGAGGGCGCGTCGGTCAATTTCACGGAGAACAGCAACACGCC
>JASHXR010000102.1 GCA_030043435.1 Microcaldota archaeon | reverse complement strand
CGGCTGGGATTGAGAGGAATACTGCAGAATCTACGGGCACTATCAGGCTGGAGTAGGGTTGGAGTATGCCGACTATGGAGATGGTCGTGCTACTGCTCTCTCCATTGACATGCAATGCGGCAGGGTATCCGACATCGAGGTTCTGGCCTCCTGCCAGAGAGGATGGGAACGCGACGCTCTGCCCCACTACCGCCTGTGTGGAGATCGTATCCTGATAGAGTGCCCCTTGGTAAAGGTTGATAGTGCTCAGGAGCGATTGCAATCCTCCTGTGGAGATTCCTACAATCGTTACCGAGGTGTTCTGACCATTCGCAAGGATATAGCCCGAGCCCTCTATGGCAGGTATGACGGCGCTCACATTTGGAAGGGCCGATAGCTCTGCAGTATCTGAGACCGTGAACCCTTTCGGGCTCGTGAGTATTATAGAGGTAGGGCCCAGGGTATTCAAGGAGCTCTGCACGCTTGCGCTTATGCCGGCAGTGAGGGAGGTAAGCGCTACTATCGATGCGACGCCTATCATCACCATCAGGATGGTAAGCAGCGTGCGTACCTTCTTCTCCGTCAGGTCCTTGTAGCTCAGCCAGAGAAGGTCATTAAGTCTCATTTCGTATGCCTTCTGTTTTTCTTCCTCTCGCTGTTGTAGAGGACCAGGAGCACGATTATGACTATTATCAGGATGAGCAGTATAAGGCCGCTTCCGGAGCCGTGGTATGAGGACATTGAGGCCACGGTTGCGTTGGCAGCGGCCGGAGCGAGCTGCACAGGCACTGCCGTGTTCTGGGTCACGTTCTGCCTGAGGCTGTTCAGGTAGCTTATCCGTATAGGGATCTGGTACTGCCCGTTTGCGACTGATGGGCTTGCCGTGAGCGTCAGCGTCACTGGGGCCTGGCTATCCGGACCTATGCTTCCTACGAAGACAGAGTTGCCGTCGTAAGGCGAGAACCCATTGGACGGCGCTACTGCGGCTGTGACCGCATCTGCAGTGGATGTCCCGGTGTTTGTGAGGACGAGAGAGATCGAGAAGACGCTTCCGGGGGACGGCACGGTAGGGGAGAGCGTGAGCCCCGATGTGGTTATGTTTATTATCCCGATAGTAAGCAACTGGGTGTCGTTCCAGGCCTGGCTGAGCGAGGCCCCATTGTAATAGTCTACGGTAAGGTTCGCCGGGAAGTTCTGCGTTGCATTCCTGGATACGTATACGCTCTGGTTGAATTGCATCGAGCTGTACGGGGCGATGGAGTTTATGGATACAGGCTGCGCGCCGAGAAGCGCTGCGTCCAGGGACGGCATTGCCAGTGACACTGAGAGAGAGTTGAGCGTGTCGGGGCCGTCGTTCGCAACCTTGAATGTTATGTTCTCTATCGCCCCTGCAGTGAGCACCGTAGGTGAGATGGTTGCTACTATGGGTTGCGCGCAGGCCCTTGTCGTGAAGCTCATGTTGGAGATCTCGCTGTCTGTGTAGACGGAGTAGTAGAAGTAATTGATGGTTATGCCGGTAGGTATGTAGAGCGAGGCGTTAGCGCTGACGAAGACAGGCAGGTAATAGGTCTTTGTCGAGTTTGCAGGCACAGTACCCACGTTGAGCGTGCTCGCGAAGAGGCCCTCTGTTGTAGCAAGGGCGAATGTTGTGTCCTGCATGGCCCCTATGCTCCCTGTACCGTAGTTCCTTATTACTATAGGGAGGTAGTTCGTCTCGCCACGGCAAAGCACTGTCGCTGTTGTCGTCAGGTTGTATCCTGGCGGCGCAGGGACAGGAGACGGCCCTCCGGTAGCCGCGTTGACCATGGCCACGGCCATCGTCAGCGTCAACGCTGCTGCGATTAGCATGTTTATTTCTCTCATTTTTACACCTAGACCTGCTTGCCGATCATCTTATCTCTTGTCTCTCCATTTTGCCGTCGCGGATGTGTATGACCCTGTCGCAGTTTTTTGTGATGTCGAGATTGTGAGTGACCATTACAATGGTGACCTTCCTTTCTTTACTTACTTGTCGCAGAAGCTTTATTACCTCGTCGCCAGATTTCGTGTCGAGGTTTCCGGTAGGCTCGTCTGCCAGCACCAGCGCGGGGTCGTTTACAAGCGCCCGGGCTATCGCGACCCTCTGCTGCTCTCCGCCACTTAGCTGCGTTGGCTTCATCCTGAGCCTGGCTCCGAGCCCGAGGCTGGAGAGGAGCCTGTCTGCCTTTTCGGTTCTTTCTGATGCGGACCCGGAACCCACCATCAACGGCAACTCGACGTTCTTCTCGGCATCGAGCCCTACGATCAGGTTGTATGCCTGGAAGATGAACCCAAGCTTCTTGTTCCTGAATTCGGCCAGCTGGTCTCCGTTCATCTCTGAGGTCGCGATTCCGTCGATGTATACCTCGCCGCCGGTCGGCTTGTCTATGGTGCCCAGTATGTTCATCAGCGTGGATTTGCCGCTGCCCGACGGGCCCACTATGGCGACAAACTCGCCTTTCTTCAGGGCAAAAGAGACGCCCTCTAGGGCCCTCACGGTTATGTCTCCGGAGCGGTATATCTTCTCAAGGCCGTTAGCTCTGACGGAATAATCAGGCATAAGAGTATAGCAACTGGCAGATATTTAACACAGATGGCGGCGCGTCAGCAGATGCGGCGCGCTAGAGCGTCCTGAGCGCATCTATGGGCTCCATCTTCGAGGCCTTCCAGGCTGGATATATGCCGGCTATCATGCTTATGACCACTGCTATGGCAATAGCCTCGGCTATCACAGACAGGGTGAAGACGGGCTCCACAGAAGTAGAGGAGGTCGTGGTAGTGGATGGTGCGGCGCTGGCCGAG
>JASHXR010000101.1 GCA_030043435.1 Microcaldota archaeon | reverse complement strand
GTCGCGAGTATGTTGTATATCTTGCCTATGTGGTTTATCGGGTTCTTTCCTGATGCGGCCTCGAGGCTCCTGTGCCTGAACGGCGTTATAAGCCCGTTCACCCTGTTCCCCCTCCCGACCGAACCGTCGTCTCCGGCCTCTGCGCTCAGCCCTGACTTCGTTAGGTAGACGATCTCGCCCTCTATCGCATCCCCAGTGTTTATCTCGATGTCCACCTGCTTCTTTGTTATCTTTGGTATCAGCTTGCGCACGTCGGCCTTTACCGCCTCCACGGTCTTCACGTAGTCGTCGATGCTGCCTGTCAGGTGGGCGACAAACGCGATGGCTATGGTAAGGGTTATCTTCCCGCCGTTCCTGCAGCCCATAACCTTTATGTCCTCGCCGACCTGCGGCATCCTCTTCTTGTATGCCTTGCTGTTGAGGTACCTCTCGGTCTCGAGTACGAGCCTCTCGGTGTCAGTGTACGGCGCGAAGCCGATCCCGAACGAGGTATCGTTGGCCAGCGGGACTTCGGAGTTCCTCTTGAAGATGTGGGTCAGGTCACTGCTGCCGCTGGCTATCTTTGACTTTATAAGCACCTCCTTCTCCAGGTCGAGGAACCGCGTGTTCTCCCTCAGGTACTTCGCTGTCACCTCCTCGGCTATCCCGTCCACGTCTATCTTCTTGCCGTTGAAGGCGTCGGTGGCCCTGCCGGTGACTATGACCTCTATCTTCTTGGTTATCCTGCCGCGGCCGAAGCCCACCTCAGACGCTCCTCCTATTATAAGGCCCTTGTCCACGTTGTGGTGCAGCACTGCGCCGACAGAGTCTATGTACTCCCTGCAGAGCGCGTGGCTCACCTCGTCCACGATGCCGTCTATAAGGCTGTCAGGATGGCCCAGCCCCTTCCTCTCCACATACTCGGTGCTCTGTTCGCTGACAGGCTTCAATTCAGGCCTCGCTATTGATATGTTCCTCATTTCAACCTCCTTTCTTTGGATGGCCGCTTCGCGCGGCGCGGTCCTATTTTCTATGCACGAGAAGCTATTTATAATTACTGTTGCATAAAAGATTACTGTCAGTAATCGTGTCGGCATGGAGGATTTAGACGACATCGCCCTGCTCGTAAAGGGCAAGAGGAGCGCGCTTGGGATGAGCCAGAGGAGGCTTGCCAGATACGCGAGGATGAGCCAGAGCGCCATCGCCAGGATGGAGGGCGACATACGCAGGCTCAACCCGAGCTACGAGGCCGTGTACAGGGTCGTCAGGACCCTGGACGACCTCTCCTCGATAGAGACCAAGGGCAGGGTCTTCAGCAAGACCGCTGCGGAGATAATGCAGAGGAGGATAGTCTCAGCGAGGCCGGATGAGACCGCAGCCCAGGCGATAAAGCTGATACGTAACTACGACTTCCCGCAGCTGCCTGTCATAGACAGGGGGATGAGGGTCATAGGTGCCGTCTCACAGAAGAGGCTCATGGACATCGCCACGAGCGGCCAGGATATGATGAGGGGGCTGAGGGTGGGGCAGATAATAGATGGGGAGCTGCCTCGCGTGGGCAGGTCTGCAGAGCTCGGCAAGATAAAGAAGGTGCTTGAGGAGTGGGATGCGGTACTGGTGGTGGAGAAGGACAGAGCGGTCGGTATAATAACCATATACGACGTGCTCAGGCAGATGTGACTGCTGCTATTAGAAGGAAGAAAAAGAAGAAGTAAAAAGAAAACTAAAATAACGGTTTCACGTTACTGTGGCGTGTCGGAACCCTCTTCAGGCTCAGACCCTGCCGCATCAGATGCGGCTTCGGGCTCTGATCCGGATGAAGCTGGAGCGGCTGACGCCTCTCCGACCATCTCGCCCAATGCGAACCTGGCCCTCACATCCGTTATCCTTACCCTAGCGGTCTGGCCCTGCTTTGCATCTTTTACGAAGATTACAAAGCCGTCCTTCTTCGCTATTCCGTCTCCCTTAGAAGCTTGCGCCTCTATGGTCACGTCTACCTCATCCCCAACCTTTACAGGTTTTGGAAGGAAGTAGTTGGGCTTCATGTCCCTCCTCTCTCCTCTGTCGCCGCGGCTGTCTCGGTTGTCGCGGTCTCTTCCGTAGTCTCTCATTTCATTTCCTCTGTAGGATTAGCGATTTTACGCTATTACCTGATGGTATTATCGCGCTTCTCCTTTATAAATGTATGCCCGATTCACTAGCAGTGTTGGATCCGTCGGTAGCGGCTGCGAGATTTGGGACATGACCGCATCAGCGACGTACAGACCCCTCGAGGCTGGCCAGGAGCACGTCGTTATAGTCGCATTTGGCAAAGCTGCCGTCACTCGCCCGCACCCTCCGGGGCTCGCCGTTCTCCCCCATCTCCTTCACCACGTCAACGCGTTCGGGGAACTCCTCAAGTATCTGCGCCATGGTCATGATCCTTCCGTTTGGATAGTATCTGAATTGCGTGGGCTGCTCGCCCGCCTTCCCCGTCTCCAAGAACCTGAAGTAGACGGTGCCCTCGGGCCTCTCCGCGTTTGCCTTTGCGATGTTGAGGCCGTCGATCTCCATTGTCTCTGTCCTCAGTCCCGAGCCCGTGCGGACCGTGTACTCTACGCGTCTCTCTGTCCTGCTGGAACCGCTTCCCCACTTTCTGGGCTTATTACGCCGAGACGCAGGGCGCCTCCTGATAGGCGCAGATTGCGTCGGGATAGACCTCTTTATCTCTAGCCCCTCAGCTTCAAGGAGCGGTCTCATATTCCTAAGCTTTATGGCCACGTTATTGTAAGAGAGCTTGAGCTCCTCTGCGATCTCCCTCCTGGTCAGGCCCCTCCTCACCGCCTCGATGAGATCTTCGGCTGAAGGCTTCGCAGTGCCGCCCTTGATCGTAGACGTTGGAGAGCCAGCAGCCCGACTGCCCCTCAGGAGCGGGGCGAGCTCGCCTCCCAGCGCTGCAGCTTCTCCTTCCTGTACCTCTCTATAAGGATTTTTAAGATATAGCTGCTGCGCGAGCTCGTCTCTCAGCGCTGCGGCTCCTCCTTTCCGGGCCGCGCCGCTGCTCTTTATTCTAGAACTCATCTATCCACCTCGGAATGGTACTGCAGAATATCGGATTTGTGTCTTGACCTATATAAAGATTTACTC
>JASHXR010000100.1 GCA_030043435.1 Microcaldota archaeon | reverse complement strand
ATAGTCATCACTACGCACTACATGGAGGAGGCCAAGGAGCTTTCGGACGAGGTAGTGCTTATAGACAAGGGAACGGTAGTCGCACAGGGAAGCGTCCCCGGCCTGCTGAGGCGGTTTGACGGGAAGGTGAGGGTGGACGGCCCGCGGGGGCGTTACAAGGTCGGCGGGTCCCGCATCTCATACGTAAGCCCGGGGAGGGCGAGGGCGCTGGTAGGCAGGGGCTACGCCATAAGACCGATCTCTCTCGAAGACCTGTTCATATCCGGAGGAGGCGAGGGCATTGAGGACTAGTTTCATATGGGCGTTCACGAAGTTCAACGGCCTCTCCTGGATAATGAGGAGCCCTGCGAACTGGGTGGGGAACCTCATGACGCCTGCGTGCCTCCTCTTCGTGATATACCTCCTCTCGGCGGGAAGGCTCCTGGACTTTGCCGTGGTGGGCGGCTTTGTAGCGATGATATCGGCAGCGACGCTTACTGCCACGGGGCAGAGCGCGATGTTCAGGCTCGAGCTGCATCTCCAGGACCTGCTCATCTCCACCAGGATAAGCAAGATAGACTACATGCTCGGGTTTGCGTTCAGCAACCTCTTTTTCGTCATGCCAGGGCTTGCCATCTTCGCCGTGCTGACAGCGGTGTTCGGCCTTTTCACACCGGAAAGGCTGGCGGCCACATTGGCAGTGGTGTTCCTGCTCTCGCTTGCCACCACCTCCATCGCTTTCGTAGTGGGGACAAGGATAAGGCGCACCATAGGCATGTGGGCCATATCAGGCATAATCGCTGCGCTAATGACGCTGCTGCCGCCGACCTTCTATCCGTATACGACGCTGCCGGCTCCGGCCCTGTATCTGCTCGCCCTATCGCCTGTCACCCCGGCGGCAGTGACGCTCCAGGGGGTATACGGGCTCGCCCCGATGAACTATTATATGGCCGCGTTGCTGGTAGTCGAGGTGGTCTTTTACGTCTGCATGGCCAGGCTACTCGCCAGATGGAGTGATATCTAGTCCTCCCTCCACTTCGCCTTCTTCACGGCAAGATAGGTCATGACTGCTGCTACGGCTATTATCACTGCCCAGTCTATCAGTATGGTGGTGGCGCTGAACGTGGTCAGTCCTACTGTATTCTGCATTATCTCTGCCGCGTAAGTAGCCGGGGAGAGGTATGCGAGATACTGCCATGGCAGCGGTATGTATGTTATCGGGTAGTAGACTGGAGGCAGAGCGGACAGGATGGTAGAGACTATGCCCGCAAAGGCCCAGCTCTGCACGACGTCAGATGTGAGCGTGGAGAGGACGAAGCCAAGTGAGACCGCGAAGACGAACATTATGAGGACTACGAAGAACATGGCGACGATGCCCAGGAGGGTGGCGTGGACGTAGACCGCGGCGAGGACTATCAGGACT
Organism: Microcaldota archaeon; assembly: GCA_030043435.1. Classification (GTDB taxonomy): domain Archaea; phylum Micrarchaeota; class Micrarchaeia; order Micrarchaeales; family CABMGC01; genus JAKAVK01. The sequence goes on along the minus strand of JASHXR010000100.1, from coordinate 5,428 downwards.
GCGAGGGCAGGTATCGAGTACACCACCTCGGATATGGCCATGCCTACCAGATAGACCAGCGCGCTCGTGGGAGAGCTCACTATCATGTCCTGGAGCTTGAAGTCGTTCTTGAGGTGCGAGAGGTCCTGCTGCATGCTCGTCCCTGCCGAGATCATGGTCATGATGAGCGCTCCTGCGATCGCCACAGGGAGCAGGGTCCCGTGGCTTACGAAGGTTATGACTATTAGCAGCGAGAACGGGGCGAGCACTGTGCTGATCAGGACGACGGGATAGTTGACCATGGCGAAGATCGCATTGACCAGTATCGACGCGTAGAGCTGGCTACCACCATTCCTCTTCATCGCCATAATTCTCCTCCTCTATGGGTTTCTTCACTATGAAATAGAAGATGTCCTCCAGAGTGATGGGGTTCATCGAGAACCGCACGCGCTTGTCTATGAGCTTCCTTGAGATCCTGTTCGCCTCGGCCTCAGTGGTGACGATCTGGAGGTGGCCGTCGATGCCTTTTATTATCTCGCCCTTCTCCGGCTTCTCCATCCTGACATCGGACAGTACCTTTATGCTGTACGGATACCTCACCTTGGCCCTCAGCTCGTCGATGGTCCCGATGGCCTTGAGCTTCCCGTCCTCGAGGATGCCTATCTTGTCGGCGAGCGCCTCCGCCTCTTGGAGATAGTGGGTGGTAAGGAAGATGAACCTCTCCCTCTTCAGCTCGCGCAGCGTCTTCCAGAGCTCGTCCCTTGAGATGGGGTCGAGGCCGGTGGTGGGTTCGTCTAGGAAGATTACCTCTGCCTTGGACGCCAGCGCCATCGCCACAAAGACCTTCCTGCGCATCCCTCCTGACAGGTCCGCAGTCGACTTGTCCCTTACGCGCCAGAGCTCAAGGTCCTTCAGCGCCTTCTCTGCAAGGGCGCCTATCTCGTCTGGCGGTATGCCCCTCGCATTCAGGTACATCTCGACATGGTCGTATGGCGTCGCTATGCCCATGACCTTCATCTCCTGCGGTATGCTAGATATGATGTCCCTTACCATGCCCACGTCCTTAACCACGTCGAGGCCGTTTATCGTTACGGTGCCCGAAGAGGGGAGCAGCTGCGTCGACATTATCCTTATCAGAGTGGTCTTTCCTGCTCCGTTGCGGCCCAGTATCGTGGTTATCCTCTTGTCCAGCCTGAGCGTAACGCCGTCCAGCGCCTTTGTCCCGTCCTCATAGCGCTTGGTGAGCCTGGCTATCCCTATCATGAAGAGCTAACGGCTTATAGGTTTAAATACTCCAAGCTGCACAAGTAGCCTGTGCTTAACATGCCAGACAAGATACGATGCGCTCACATCCTGGTGAAGAGCGAGCAGCAGGCGAAGGAGCTCCTGGAGAGGCTGAACAAGGGCGAGAAGTTCGCCACTCTCGCGCAGCAGTACTCCCAAGACGGCTCTGCTAAGAGGGGCGGCGACCTCGGCGTGTTCGGGCGCGGGATGATGGTCAGAGAGTTCGAGAAGCCGGCGTTCGAGCTCCAGAAGGGGCAGATATCCGGGATAGTCAAGACCCAGTTCGGATACCACATCATAAAGAGGCTAGAATAAGTGTTTACGCTTTCTAGGAAAACTTGGCCGTGTTCGGTTTATTGTGGAACGTCAGGACTAGTTCTCTAATACTGTTACTTGAAACTCCGGAACTAGTTTCTTTATCTCTTTGAAATCCTTATCCATGGTATAAAATGCAAGCTGGTTTGCGATTGCCGTAGCAGCTATGTAAACATCGTTTTCATTCACCAGTTTTCCTGCTTTCTTAAGCTTTCCAAAGATTTCAGAGGCCTTCAGTAGTATTGGGTTTGAGAAATTAAGTATATCAAATGCCCCTTCCAAAAGCAATTTTTGTTCCTGCTGGTTTCTCTTGTGCCTTATGTATTCATATATGCTTATTACACTTAGATAGCATTGGTTTTCAAGAAGATCCTTATTTCCTTCCCTGTCAAATATGTCAATTATGATGCTAGTGTCTAAGAGAACTCTCTCGGCCATCCATACACCTTTCTCTCATTAAGCAACTCTTGAACAGCAACTTTGTTGTCATTCCTGTTTAGAGCAAATAACCTCTTCAAAGACATCTGTTTGAGCAGCTTCTTATAATTGACAATGAGCTTATCCAACGCTTCGTCCATGTTCTTAGTTTCGAAATCTTCCTTGAGCTCTATCAACTCTTCATACGTTGCATTTGATACTGCTATAGTCTTTACCATACCTATCAATAACTTATAAATCTATAAATTTATAAATCTTTTGTCACTGGCCTGCACTTCCGATTATTTATCGAAGCATCCCATCATCGCCTGCCTTAAATCCCGAGTCCGGAGTAAGGGCTGTTTAAGCTCGTAACCAGGCCAGGCCCCGCATGAAGTCCCCAAAACCTAAACGTATCCGATGGTATTAAATCAAATGCCAAGGCAGTACTACTCGGGAATGATATGGTAGACAATGGGCGGGGAAAGGACAATGGTGCAAGAGGAAGCAAGACGACCCTGTATATCATAGGCACTGCTGTCATAGTGATAATGGCAGGAATACTGCTTCTCAGCACAGGAGGTCTGAGCACCCATACGGCACGCACTACGACCGTCACGACAGGCTCCTCCAGCTCCGCAACGCCGTCCAGCGCATCGGAGAGCATGTCCGTAGAGCTGACCGACCCGCCTCTTGTGCCATCAGGCACCCAGTCGCTTATCATCTCATATTCCGGAGTGTCCCTCCATGAGGCAGGTGCAGCCAACTCCACCGGCTTCGTAAATTTCTCGTCCAACGGCACTGTAAACCTCATGAACCTCACCAACGTGACCCAGACAGTAGCTGTCATAAAGGCCAGTGCAAACGAGAGCTTCAACCTCATCAGGTTTGACATAAAATCTGCAAACATCACGATAGACAATGTCACGTACAACGTAACCGTACCTACCGGGGGAGTGACCGCAAGGATAAACAGCACGGTGAACTCAAGCTCGACAGGAGGCATACTCATAGACATGTCGCCTACAGTGCTGCAGGTGTACACCAGCACGAATGAGAGCGTATTCGTCATGGTCCCATCGGCCGTGGCCATAGCGATAGGGAAGCAGCTGGTCAGCGGCGCAGGCCTCAAGGTGGGAGCCCAGGCCCCGCTTCAGAGCGGGATGGCGCGCGCGATACAAGAGCACGCCAATGCGAACATCACGATAACCTCTGCCACTGCATCTGAGGCTGGAAACGTGACACAACTGAGCATAACCGTAAGGAACAATGGCAACTCCTCTGTCCTGCTGAGTGACATGGAGATAAAGGGGTTCTTCGAGGCCATACCCTCATCGGGAAGCGAGTATGCAGGCGCGTATATGGGCATAAACGCGATGCCATACCTCTCTGGAAACTTCAGCAACACGTTTGGCTTTGGCAAGGGCAGCTCAACGCCGCTCAACGCAAGCCTCAACTCCACAGTCATCGCAGACATGCACGGGGTCAGCGCTGGCGGATACGCGACAGGCATGCAATCCGGGCAAGCCTCTCTCGGCATAGGCGAAGCCGAGATATTCGACAGCGATTTCCACAACCAGCTCGACTTCATAGTCGAGGCGAACGGCACGCTCGCCCTGCCTTCCAACATAATGATGGCAGCATGCCCTGCGATGATAGTCGGTGGAGGTAGCGGCGCTTCAGAGGCAGGGTACGGCTGCCACGGAGCCAGCGCGGGCTACTCGCTGCCTGCAGGCGCATCGGCGACCCTCGCGTTCAACGGCATCATAACGATGCCTGATGTCGGTATAACCGCATATGCAGGCGTAAGTTCTGGCAGAATGGGCTCATCAGCGTGGAACCGGCTCGGGCCCACGGCGCGCAGCGCTACAGCAGTGCTTATCCCCAACCAGACATACAGCATAACTATTCAGGGGAGCAGCGGCGCAACAGCCTATACCAAGGTCAACGCTACGGGATATGCAACCAGCTACGCATCGACACTCGTGGATGTGACAGCAGTAGAGCTGACACTGAAGAACCAGACAAGCAGAGAGACATACAACACCACTATGCCAGGCTTCATCTCGCGTACTAACTCCACGGTCTCTTACTCGGTATCAGGCCACTTCGGAGCGAATGGGATCAACGCCACGGGCTTCCTGGTGGACACTGCAGGGTTCACCCTGCTCAACTACAGCGCAGTAGCCCTGCAGTCACAATGCAATACCTGCCAGCCGGGGCCCGGGAAGGCATGCCCGATGTATGCCTGCATAGGAAGGGGAAGCGAGTACCTGCTTGACATCAAAATGCCTGCGTCTAACTACACAGGTACCATCTCGATAACCGAGGACTATACGCCTATAGTACTGAACGACAGCGCCATCGCCGACTCTACTACTTGAAGAGACCCTGCTGCGCCGCGCATGCCCATGCGACATGAGAAGTACTGGCCTCAAAACAGCTACTATGTCAGGCCCTCAGTATCCTGCTGTAAGCCGCCTTGTCCTCATCTCCATCCAAACAGCCATGACATTATCCTGTGCTGGTTCGCCAGGCTCGTGACGTTGGAGATCACCCGGTCTCCAAGCTCGCCTTCGTGGTTCAGCACATCGGGATCCAATTTCAGGCCCACTGACACACCTCCTGGCAACCATGCCTCAGCCGCAACTCAGGAACAACTCCCCACATAACCTCGCCTGCTACTCCACCTTTATTATTATCTTGCCCCTCGCCTTCCTGCTCTGGCTGAGTTCGTGGGCTGCCTTCATCTCGGAGAGCTTGAACTCCCTCTCTATCTGCACTCTGACCCTGCCCTCATCGACGAGCTTCGCTATCTGCGCCAACCGCGCGCCGTCTGCCGATGAGTTCATCCCTGATGCCGTAATGCCAAGCCGCCTGGCAGCCTCAGCGTCGGGCTGCCCCGCCGTCGTTACGAGGAAGCCGCCTCTCTTCACAGTGGCGTAAGCCCTCTCAATGGTCTCGCCGCCAACCGTATCAAAGGCGACGTCGACGCCCCTTACCCTCTTGCCGAAGTCCCCTTCCGTATAGTCAACGACCTCGTCTGCGCCAAGCGACCTCACCATCTGCACATTGGGCGCAGAGGTAGTGCCTATCACGTATGCGCCTGCCCGCTTGGCAAGCTGCACAGCCATGCTGCCGACGCCACCAGATGCCCCTGTTATCAGTATGCGCTGGCCGGCCTTCAGCCTAGCCACGTCAAAGAGCGCGGTCCATGCGGTGCCTGCCGCTACCGGTATGCCTGCCGCCTCGCGCAGCCCTACCTTCTTGGGCGCCAGCGCAACTGCGCTCGCGTCGACGCTCACGTATTCGGCATAGCTTCCGCCCTTCGTGAAATCTGCCCTGCATATCACCTTGTCCCCTGGCCTGAAGTTCTTGACATCACTGCCCACGCGCTCTACCACTCCCGCTACGTCTATCCCGAGTATCGCAG
>JASHXR010000099.1 GCA_030043435.1 Microcaldota archaeon | reverse complement strand
CCCTGGTCATCCCTGCAGCCTCGACGAGCTGCGACGTGGTGTCCCAGGTGCCGTCGACCAGGTTCTTCCTGATGCTCTCCGTCATCTCGATAGGGATAGAGGTGTCCTCGCAGTCCAGTATCATCTCCTCGAGGTCCACGCTTATCATGGCCTGAGGGTCTTCCTCTATAGACTCCTGCAGCTCCCTGGCCTGCTCCCTCCCTATCCGTATCGTCGGTATGCCGATGAGCCCGCAGTTGGATGCGAAGATCTCCGCAAAGCTCTCCCCGACTATCGCCCTGATCCCGAACGACTTGAGGGCCTGGGGTGCATGCTCCCTTGACGAGCCGCATCCGAAGTTCCTGTTGACTACGAGGATGGTGGCGCCCTTGAACCGCTCCTGGTCGAACGTGTGGCCCTTCCTCGCCCCCTTCTCGTCGAACCTCTCGTCGTAGAAAGCGGAGTTGGCGAGGTTCTCGAACGAGATCGTCTTCAGGAAGCGGGCGGGTATGATCCGGTCGGTGTCTATGTCGTCTCCCTTCACAGGGATCCCGCGTCCGGCGACCTGCACAATCCTGCTCATGGCATCACCTTCCTGACGTCCACTACCTTTCCTGCGAGTGCGGCGGCTGCGACCATCGCAGGCGACATGAGAAGCGTCCTTCCTGTCGGCGAGCCCTGCCTGCCCTTGAAGTTCCTGTTGGACGATGACGCGCAGAGCTCCCTGCCCTCCAGCCTGTCGGGGTTCATCGCAAGGCACATGCTGCACCCAGCCTCGCGCCACTCGAAGCCTGCGCCTGTGAAGACCCTGTCGAGCCCCTCGGCCTCTGCCTGGCGCTTGACCTGCTGCGAGCCTGGCACTACCAAGGCCCTGACCGAGGGCGCGACCCTGCTGCCTTTCGCTATCCTCGCAGCCTCGCGCAGGTCCGAGATCCTGCTGTTGGTGCACGACCCTATGAATGCGACGTCTATCTTGATGCCTTCTATGCCCTGGCCGGGCTCGAGGGACATGTGCTGCAGCGCCTCCCTTGCCGACGACTGTTGCTCCTCGGGAAGGGCTCCGGGGTCCGGAACCTGCGCCGTCACTCCGGCGGCCTGGCCGGGATTCGTGCCCCATGTGACCATAGGCTCGAGGGTAGCGGCGTCGATGGCGAAGGTGTCGTCGAAGCGCGAGTTGCTCCTGGACGAGATGGACTTCCAGAACTCGATCGCCCTGTCCATGGAGTCGCCCTTGGGAGCGAACTCCCTCCCGTCGATGTACTCGAAAGTGACCCTGTCGGGGCTGACGTAGCCGCACCTCGCCCCGCCCTCGATGGACATGTTGCAGACGCTCATCCTGGCCTCCATGTCAAGCGCGCGTATGGCCTCGCCCGAGTACTCGTACGCGTAGCCTATGCCGCCGTTGACCCCGAGCCTGCTTATGATGGCTAGTATTATGTCCTTTGAGTAGACGCCGCGGCGCAGCTTTCCCGTGACCTCGACCTTCCTCACCTTCGGCTTCTTCATCGCGATGCACTGGCTTGCGAGGACGTCGCGCACCTGGCTGGTGCCGATGCCGAAGGCTATCGCGCCGAAAGCGCCGTGAGTGCTCGTGTGCGAGTCCCCGCATGCTATGGTCATCCCGGGCTGCGTCAAGCCGAGCTCGGGCCCTATCACGTGCACTATCCCCTGCTTACCCGAGTCGGTGTTGTAGAGCGCTATCCCGTTCTTCCTGCAGTTCTTCTCCAGCTCAACGATCATCTCCTCGGCGAGGTTGTCGGCGAACGGCCTTGCCTGGCTCTTCGTCGGCACTATGTGGTCTACAGTGGCGAACGTGCGCCCAGGAAAGGCGACCTTCAGCCCGCGCTCAGAGAGCATCTGGAACGCCTGCGGACTCGTGACCTCGTGGATGAGGTGCAGGCCGATGAAGAGCTGGCTCTCCCCGCTCGCCAGCTGCCTGACCTCGTGCAGCTTCCATACCTTCTCGAATAGGTTCTCCTCCATGCCCACTACCCGGATCCGCGCAGCGACTTGTCGATGCTGTCGACGAGGGCGTTGGCTGACGCCATTATCACGTCCTCGTTAAGCGCCTCGCACGTGTAGAGCCTGCCCTTCCTGTCCTGCACAGTTATGACCACGTTTGCGAGAGCGTTGGTGCCCCCTGTTATCGCCTTCAGGTTGTACTCCTTCAGTGTCACGCGCTGCCCTATCGCCTTCTTCACCGCGTTGGCGACGGCGTCTACGGGACCGACGCCCTCCCCGTGCGCAGCAGTCTCCTTGCTGTCGAGAGACAGCCTCACGTCTGCACTCGCCCCGCCTGCGCTGCCAGTCCTTACCTTTATGGAGACGAGCCTTAGCCTCCGCTTCTCGTCAGGAAGCCGCCCGAGCACGCTGTTGGCGATGGCGATAAGGTCGTCGCGGCCTATCTGCTTCTTCTTGTCTGCAAGGGACTTGACCATGGCGGTAGCGTCGCCGAGCTGCGTCTCGCTGAGCTTGAAGCCTATGGAGGCAAGCGTATCCGCTATCGCGTGCCTGCCCGAGTGCTTGCCTATGACGAGCTCGGAGCTCTTCCCTATCATCTCAGGGTCCATTATCTCGTACGTCTTCTTGTTGGCCAGTACGCCGTGCTGGTGTATCCCTGACTCGTGCGCGAAGGCGTTCCTTCCCACTATGGCCTTGTTCGGCTGGACGGTGAATCCGGTGAACTCCGAGACCATCTTGCTCGTGTTGAAGATTTCGCGCGTATTTACTCCTGTGTGAGCGCCGTAGACCGTGCTCCTCGTCTTGAGCGCCATGACGATCTCCTCTAGCGAGGCGTTGCCGGCCCGCTCCCCTATGCCGTTGATGGTGCACTCGACCTGCCTCGCCCCCTCCAGCACTCCGGCGAGTGAGTTCGCCACGGCGAGGCCGAGGTCGTTGTGACAGTGCGTGCTTATCACCACGGAGTCGATGGCCTCTACCCTCTTCCGTATGTTCCTTATCAGCGCACCGAATTCCCCAGGCGTGCTGTACCCCACCGTATCAGGTATGTTTATCACCGTGGCGCCCTCCTCTATCGCTGCGCTGATCATTGAGTAGAGGAAGGCAGGGTCGGAGCGCGTCGCGTCCATGGGCGAGAACTCGACGTCATCGCAGCAGTCCGAGGCCCTCTTCACGGCAGCGCGGGCCATCTCCAGCGCCTCTGACCTTGTCTTCTTGAACTGGTACTTGAGATGGACGTCGGAGCTCGACATGAAGGTGTGGATGCGCGGCTTCTTCGCCCCCCTTATTGCTTCCCATGCCCTGTCCACGTCGCGGTCGGTGGCGCGCGCAAGGCCTGCGATAGTGGAGTAGGTAGAGCTATCGGCGATCTCCTTCACTGCCTTGAAGTCGTCCTCTGAAGCTACAGGAAATCCTGCCTCGATTACGTCGACGCGGAGCTTCTCGAGCTGCATCGCCAGCGCCATCTTCTCGTGATGGGTCATCGTCGCCCCGGGGCACTGCTCCCCGTCCCTCAGTGTCGTATCAAAGATCCATACCCGCATCAGGTTCACCCATACTCATAGGCTCAAGAGGTAAGATCGGCAGGACAGAGGAGGCAGTTGCACAAAGGATGGCATGACGGAGCAGCCCGGTCGGTGTGCAGTGATGGCCGGTGCCGGAGGAGTCGCAGTGGTCTTCAGAGGAGTAGACTGTGTCCCTCCAAGGGGTACTGCCCCCCGAACCCTGCCGTAGCCAGGAGCCGA
>JASHXR010000098.1 GCA_030043435.1 Microcaldota archaeon | reverse complement strand
TGCTCGCGCTGGGCCTCAGCGGCTACCTCGCCAATACCCTCTATGCGAGCCTAAAGATACCCGAGACGACCCTAATCACCGCCTCACTCATGATCTTCTTCGTCATGGCGCAATCGGTGGAGATGCAGGCGCTTATAGGCCTGGGCAAGGGCGCCTTCTCCTCGTTCATAGGCGTATTCGGGAACGTAATCCAGCTTGTGGCAAGCGTAGGGCTCTTCCTCTACGGCTTCGGGGTCGAGGGTGTCATAGCCGGCATGCTTCTAGGGTACATAGCGAGCGCGGTCTCAGGCGCAGTGCTCATCCGCAGGAGCCTGCGCAGATACGGCCCTATCGCGCTTGCGCTTCCCAAGGCGCGGGAGCTTAAGGAGACGGCCAAGTTCGCGTTCCCCATAGGGGTCAACAACATGCTCAACAACGGCATGCAGAACTTCTCCATCCTCTTCCTGGGGTTCTACGTCTCGGAGACCTACCTGGGAAACTACGGCGCTGCTCTCCAGGGCCTTGCCGCGGTCATCCTGCTCCACAACAGCGTGAACAACGTCCTGCTCCCTGCCTTCTCGACAGCAAGGTTCGAGAAGGTCAAAAAAGACCTGCACAAGGCCTACAACAAGGTGCTCGGATACTCCCTGTTGCTGATACTGCCCCTCCTGACATACGTCGCAGTCTTCTCCATGCCGGCCGTCTACCTCTTTCTCTCCAAGAGCTACTCATATGCGCCCCCATACCTTGCGCTGATAATGGCCGGAGCCATAATCAATACCGTCAGCCTCTTCATAAGCAGCCTGATAATATCCCAGGGAAGGACGCTCAAGGTCCTTAAGTACAACCTGATAGTGGCCATCGCAGAGATCGCGTCGATAGCCGCGCTCGTGCCTGTGCTGGACGCTTATGGCAACAACGCCGCTGTGTTCGGCGCGATAATATCTATATTCATAGTAGGCAACGTCGTCGCCATCTTCCTGTTCACGCATGGCGTGAGGAGGCTCTTCGGGGTCAGGTTCGATTATGGCAGGATACTCAGGATATTCGCAAGCAACGTCTTGCTTGCCGCAGTCCTTGCTGCGATGCTCCTGGGCCTCCAATACGCCACCGCCGGCTCGATAAGTGACGCGGTGCTTGCAGGCGAGCTGATCGCAGGGATAATAGCCGCGCTGCTCGTCTATCCCGCGCTTGCGGCGATGACCGGCACAGTCCGCAAGGAGGACGTGGCGAGCATAGGCGATGCGACCTCACGCCTTCCGGTGATAGGCGGGCTCGCGCACTGGTATCTGGCATACGCGGGACGTTTTGTGGGTTGACCGATGACATACTCAGACACCACCCTCGTCCTGCCCACGCTCAACGAGAGGGAGGCCCTTCCCATCCTGATAAGCGCGGTGCTGAGGAGGTATGACGGGATCCGCATACTTGTCGTCGATGACGGGTCTGAAGACGGAACCCTGTCTACGCTCTCCAGGTTCTCCCGAAACAAGAGGATAGGCGTGATAGAGAGGAAGGGGCTTGGCAGGAGCCCCGGCCTCACGGCAAGCATAATCGACGGGATAATGTCCAGCAGTACGCGCTTCGTGATCGTCATGGACTCCGATATGCAGCACCCCCCAGAGAAGATAAGGGAGATCCGCTCCGCCCTTGCCAGCGGCTCCCAGATCGCCGTAGGGGTGAGGGCCGGCGTAAGGCAGTGGCCCATATACAGGAAGCTCGTCTCAAAGCTGTTAGGTTCCATCGGCCATGCCGTTCTGCTGCTGTCCGGAAAGAAGACGACAGGAGATATCTTCTCCGGCTTCTTCGGCATCGAGAGGAAGCTGGCTAGAGGGATAATACTGAGGAACAGGGAGAGGTTCGTGGGCGATGGGTATAAGTTCCTCTTCGACCTCCTGAAGTGCATAGACGCGAAGGATGGCATCGCCATCTCAGAGGTTGGATACGATTTCGGAAACAGGAGGTTCGGGAGGTCCAAGGCCGGGGCCAGGCAGGCTGCAGCCCTGATAAGGTCATTCGTGACATAGCCTCTGCTATGCCTGCTTAGTCAGGCCTGCCTGCGCTTGATCGCGGCCTCGAGGAGGCTTACGAAGAGCGGCGCAGGGGCCTCGAACCTCGACCTTAGCTCGGGATGCGACTGGGTCCCTATCCCGAAGCCCGAGGGCCACTCCACGAACTCGACCAGCTTCCTGTCCCTCGTCAGGCCGGTTATCCTGAGCCCGGCCTGGCCGAGCCTCTTCCTGTACGCGTTGTTGAACTCGTACCTGTGCCTGTGCCTCTCGCTTATTGCGGCGCGCCCGTATGCCCTGTAGGCTATCGAATCCCTCTCCGGAAGCACGCACTCCTGCGCTCCAAGCCTCATCGTGCCGCCCTTGGACGTCACCCTCTTCTGCGAGTCGAGCAGAGCTATCACCTTGTGCCTTGCCCCATTGCCGAACTCCGACGAGTTCGCATCCTTTAGCCCGGCTACGTTCCTTGCGTACTCCACCACCATCAGCTGCATGCCGAGGCAGAGGCCGAGGTACGGGATCCCGCTCGTCCTCGCATGGTTTATTATATTCACCATGCCCTCAGTGCCGCGGGTTCCGAAGCCCCCGGTGACTACCACTCCATCGATGCCGTCGAATACTGAGTAATCCTTCTTGCCGTCCTCATACTCAGACGACTCTATCCATGATATCCTGACGCCTGTGTCGGTCCTCGCCCCTGCGTGCACCAGCGCCTCCTTGACGCTGGCGTACGAGTCCTTGAGGTGCGTATACTTCCCCACTATCGCTATCCTCACCTCTCTCTTCGGGGAGACGGTCCTCCTTACGCTCTCCCTCCACGAGCCCACCTTCCCGCGGTCAAGGCTCCTCCGCTTCAGGCCCAGGTCGTCGAGCAGGAGCTTGTCGAACCCGAGCTCCATGAAGTGCAGCGGCAGGTTGTAGAGCGTCTCCTGGTCCCTGTCGTCTATCACCCTCTCCATGCCAATGTTCGCGAAGAGCGCCAGTTTCTCCTTCGTGGCGTCGAGCAGCGCAGCAGGGCTCCTGCAGACTATGAAGTTAGGCCTTATCCCGTCCTGCAGGAGGAGCCTGAACCCTATCTGAGCCGGCTTGGTCTTCTGCTCCCCGACTACGTCAAGGGTGGGGAGGTAGGTGAGGTTGATGAAGACCACATCGTGCTTCAGGCCGAGCTGCCTCATCGCCTCTATGAAGTAGCTGTTCTCTATGTCACCTACCGTGCCCCCTACCTCTATCACCATCACGTCTGCGCTCTTCTTCGCGGCCAGCGCCTCTATACGTGATATTATCTCGTTTGTAAGGTGCGGGATGATCTGGACGGTCTGCCCGAGGTACCCTCCCTCCCTCTCCTTGGAGATTATCGAGCCGAAGAGCTTCCCTCCTGTTATCGAGAGGTCTCCGGTGAGGTCCTTGTTCAGGAAGCGCTCGTAGATGCCGAAGTCCATGTCGACCTCGCTCCTGTCGTCGAGCACGAAGACCTCGCCGTGCTGGTACGGGTTCATGGTCCCGCAGTCGAAGTTCAGGTAGCCGTCGAACTTGACAGGCAGGGCCCTGTATCCGTAGAAGTCGAGTATCTTCAGCACCGACGACGTAACCACGCCCTTTCCCAGCCCGCTCAGCAGCGAGCCCAAGACCACCACGTATTTAGTCGGCATGAGATACACTTGCACATAACGCTTAAAAACAGTGCCATGATTTGGCTACATCTCGCTACAAGTCCGCTCTCCCCGCGCCTTGATATGCAAAGTCAGAACGGGTAATCCACCAAGCTCCTGATATCCGGATCACGGCGTGCATGCCGCCCGTCAGTGTATGAGCACGAAGGCGAGGAAGACCGGGGCGAGGAGTATCGAGATGGTGCTCACCACCTTTATCATCGAGTTGAGCGCAGGCCCTGCCGTGTCCTTGAGAGGGTCGCCGAGCGTGTCCCCTACCACGGCGGCCTTGTGCGCGTCGCTCCCCTTGCCCCCGAAGTTGCCCAGCTCGATGTACTTCTTGGCGTTGTCCATCGCGCCTCCGGCATTGGCCATGAAGAGCGCAAGCATGAAGCT
>JASHXR010000097.1 GCA_030043435.1 Microcaldota archaeon | reverse complement strand
AGCGCCGCGCTACAAAGGTTTATAAACGTTCCATGCGGTGTATACAGCGTAAGGTGTAAGAGATGGCGATAGAAGAGAGCATAGCGACGTCCAGCAAGGCCATGGAGAAGGTCATAGGCAGGCAGGAGGACCCTGTGCTAGCCCCGTACCACAGGACGGTAGAGGAGATAGAGAGGATGCCTGTGCTCGAGCGGACCAAGACCGTCTGCCCCGAGTGCAAGCTCATAGTCGACGGCACGATATACAAGGACGAAGAGAACGTCATGATAAGGAAGTACTGCCAGGAGCACGGCTGGACCGTGGAGAAGTACTGGGAGGACTACGAGATGTACGTCAAGATGAAGAGCTACAACTACTACGGCCGCGGCTTCGACAACCCCAACTTCATAAACAAGGGCGAGAACTGCCCATTCGACTGCGGCATCTGCGAGCGCCACAAGTCCCACACTGGCCTTGCAAACGTCGTCATAACGAACAGGTGCCACCTCTCGTGCTGGTACTGCTTCTTCTACGCCAAGGAGGGCGAGTCGATCTACGAGCCTACAGTCGACGAGCTCAACAGGATCTTCCACGTGCTCCGTACCCAGAAGCCGATTCCAGCCAACGCGCTCCAGATAACCGGAGGCGAGCCGACGATGAGGAAGGAGCTCGTGCAGATAGTCAAGAACGCGAAGGAAGCGGGCTTCGACCAGATACAGCTCAACACTACCGGAATAAACCTGGGCCTGCACCCTGAGGAGGCGATAAAGCTCAGGCATGCCGGCGTCTCAACGCTCTACCTCTCATTCGACGGGGTCTCGAAGCGCGCGAACCCGAAGAACCACTGGGAGATACCATCTACGTTCGATGCGGCGAGGAAGGCAGGCATAGGCATCGTGCTCGTCCCTACAGTCATAAGGACGATAAACGACCACGAGCTCGGCAACATAATCAACTTCGCCCTCAACAACAACGACGTGGTCAAGGCCGTGAACTTCCAGCCGGTCTCGCTCGTAGGGCGTATGCCCTCGAAGATGCGCGAGAAGCAGAGGATCTCGATACCTGGCGCGATAAAGCTCATAGAGCAGCAGACAGGCGGCGTGATAACCAAGGAGGACTGGTTCTCCGTGCCATACGTTGGTGGAATAAACAAGTTCCTCGAGGCGCTCAGCGGCGGGTACAAGTACGACCTCTCCATACACTTTGCCTGCGGCGCAGGCTCGTACATCTTCCAGGACCAGGACGGCAAGATCGTGCCCGTCACTCGGTTTGTCGACGTGGCAGGGCTGCTCGAGCACCTCCAGGGAGCTGTCAACGAGATGGAGGGCAAGAACGCGCTCCAGAGGAAGCTGGTCGCGCTCAACGCCCTGGTCGGCATACGCAAGTTCGTGGACAAGGAGAAGCAGCCTAAATCCGTCAACTTCACGAAGCTGCTGATGAGCGTGATACTGAAGCGCGACTTCGCCTCGATGGGCGCGTTCCAGCTAAAGTCCATGTTCCTCGGCATGATGCACTTCCAGGACGAGTACACCTACGACATAAAGAGGGTGGAGAAGTGCGACATACACTACGCGATGCCTGACGGCAGGGTGCTTCCGTTCTGCACCTTCAACGTCTTCCCCGAGGTATACAGGGACAAGATACAGAGGCAGTACGCCATCCCGTCGAAGGAGTGGGAGTCCATGCACGAGAAATGGTCCTATTCCGGCGACAAGTACATGAGGGACGTCAAGGCCCTGGAGGCCAGCGAGCCGTACCAGCGCACCTATGCAGGCGCGAAGGACTACTTCAAGTTCCAGGTCAACCTGGACGAGGCCGCCAAGACGATGGCCGAGAGGGCTTCAAGGTCAGCTCCACTGGTGATGCAGAGCGCTGCGCCGTCTGTGCCGAAGCAGGCTCCAGAGCCTGCGCAGGAGCAGGGCGAGGCGTGCGAGTGCGGCAGGGCTGCAGGCTCGTGCGGATGCGGCTCAGGAGGCCACGAGGAGGCCGGGTCAGGCTCATGCGGATGCGGAGGCCATGGTTCGTGCGGCTGCTGAGGCGCGCACCTAGCCTACGTTACGCGGTGATCTGAGTTGGACAGGCGAGAGACAGGCCCGCAGGAGACGGCCTACCAGAGGGACCTAAGGCTCCAGAAAGAGGTCGACATAGGCAAGTATGACGACAAGGTAGAGGAGAACGGGAAGCAGTACCGCGTGCCGTACAGGATGGTCAAGCAGGTCGAGTTCTCCAATATCAGGCCGGACGAGCTGATAGACCTGGAGCATGCGGCGAGGCTGCAGTACAGGCTCCTCCTCAACGACGCCGTGCTCAAGGCCAAGGTCGAGTTCGCGAAGCTGCGTATAATCGTAGTCTACAACCCTGCAGAGGCCAAGAACCTGAAGGAGAAGATAAGCCTCGAGGGGCTGGCAGACTTCCTGGCAGGCGAGGGCGTCCATGTCGACGTATCTAAGGCGGCCATGCGCGACCTCGACTACTACAAGGAGATCTACTCGTACCAGTTCGACCCTGAGCAGATAAGGGAGCATCCGCCCTACTCATACACGGCCGAGGAATGGAAGAAGATGAAGCCGGTATACGAGGAGAAGACGAGGCTGGGTGAGCAGGAGAAGCTCAGGAGGTTCCACGAGTGGCAGGACTCATACGCCGAGATGCACCCGGAGATGGAGCTCGGGAAGGCGCCGCCCCACGCGGCGAAGGCTTCGCTGCTCGGAAAGCTCCTCGGCAGCTCTGCCAAGAAGAAGGCCAACAAGCAGGAGAAGGGCTTCTGGTTCCACGGCGTATAGCCATCGGTTCATGGTATCACAACCCCGTCGCGGTCCTGACGGCTCTCAGCTGTCTGGTCATGTTTATATAGGAGCCCTGAGAACGTATAATACCGAGGTCATCGCATGCGCATACTACTGCAGTTCCCTGAAGGGCTTAAGCAGAAGGCCCTGGCCCACGCGAAGGTGCTTGAGAGGGAGGGCAACGAGGTCTTCATCTCCGCATCGCCAACGTTCGGGGCGTGCGACCTCGCCCTGGACGAAGCCAAGCGGATAGGCGCTGAGAAGCTGGTCCACTTCGGCCACGCGGAGTTCCACCACGTCGACTTCAACGTAGAGTACATCAGCTACGAGATAGACGCGCCACTCGACCTCCTGCCGCAGTCCCTCAGCCACATCAATGGTTACAAGAGGATAGGCCTGGTGACTACTATACAGCACGTGCACCAGCTTGACGCGATACGCAGCTTCTACGAGTCCAGCTCCCACGAGGTGGTCATAGGCAAGCCGTACGGCTTTGCCAAGGCGCGCGGCCAGATACTCGGATGCGACGTGGGCAGCGCCGCCTCTATCGACTCAAAGGTCGACGCCATTGTCTACTTCGGCGGAGGCATCTTCCATCCCCTGGGCGCCGTGCTCGCTACGAAGAAGCCGTTCTTCGTGATCGAGCCGTTCCAGGGCACGATCGAGAGGTTCGACGGGTACAGGGAGCTCTATGCGAAAAGGAGGAGGGCGAGGATACTGAGGGCTCTTGACGCGAAGAGCATAGGCATACTGCTGACTACCAAGAACGGGCAGCACAACGAGAGCCTGGCGAGGCTCCTGAAGGCCAGGATAGAGAAGGCAGGCATGAGCGCAGGGATCCTGGTGGCAGGCACCTTCGACTTCGAGTCCCTGGACAACATGCTGGAGTTCGACGCGTTCGTCAACACCGCGTGCCCTAGGATAGCAGTAGACGACACGGAGAGGACGAGGAAGCCCCTGATGAGCGCAAACGAGCTCATGGAGGCCATACGGCTTAGGGATGAGGTGCGCCTCGTCGCGAAGCCAGGCGCTGCGACCTCCTGACCTGCTTCAGTTCTGCCTGTTCTCCAGCTCCGTTATACGCGCGTCCAGGCTCGCTGCCATATGGAGAAGGCCGAAGGTAGACGCATAAGCGAGTCCCTGCCTATACCACCTTATCGCGGCCTTGTCATCCTGCGCCGTCTCGGCCCGCTCGCCATGCTTCATGTAGGCATCGACCACGCAAAGGTCCATCTTGCCTGCCATCAAAGTGAGGCCGAATGCCTCGGCATACGCTGCTCCTGACGCGTACTCAGAGATCGCATTCTCGATGCGCAGCGCCTCCTCGTGAGACCTGCCCAACCTATAGTACACCCCGACTACCATGTCGTGCATCTTCTTCGCCGCCTTGTCCAATCCCGCCTTCTCCGCATACGCAGCACCTGACGAGTACGCAGCTATCGTCAATTCCGTATCAGAGGCTTCATAGGTGGCCCCATACCTGCGGTATGCGCCTACTACCAGCGTGTCCATCACAAACGTTATCCCCCTTAGCTCAAGCAGCCGCGCGTACCTCGCCCCCTCCTCGTACGCAGAGATAGCAGACTCGAAGTCGAGGCCGTCCTCATGCTGCTTGCCCGACTTCCTGAACACGCCAATCACCTGCCTGAACATCATCTCCGTATCCTCAGCCAATTCCCTCTCAGCAGCATGCCTCGCTCCGGCTAGGTATATGTCTACAGCTGTGTCGAAGGCGCCTCTCTCCTCAGCAGCCTTGCCCCTCCTGAGGTATCTTCCTATGGCATTGTACTCTTCCGCATACGGCGCCCTGGAGCCGCGTTCGTCTTCAGCCGCTGTGGCTCTATCACTAATACTGTTGGCATCTAGAGGCGCTTGAAGGCGCCAGGCGTGCAGCGCAGCCACGTCCTCATCGTCCCCTACCCTTAACGCGACGCGCATGGCCTCGTTCAGATACCTCTCCCTCTCTGCAGGCGTCGTCGCGCATCTGGCCGCCATAGTAAAGGCGTCTATGGCCACTCCCGGATAGCCTTTCTCATTCGCTATGCTGGCAGTCGCTGCCAGCTTCCTGTGGTTCCTGACCTCGGTAATGCGATCAACCCTGCCATAGCCCAGAAGCCAAGCGTGCGTCAGAGCTCTAAGTAGACCTGCGCGGGCCTCTCCTTTGCAGTATCCTCCTTAGCGATCCTAGGCGCAAGGCCCTCTGTCGCGAGCATGCCGTACTGGTTCGAGTACCTCAGGTCGAAGTTCCTGACCCCGAGGTCGCCAAGGATGGGCCTGGAGATTATCTGGCTGTCTATCTCTATTCCGAGCTTCAGGCC